>JBEANP010000141.1:0-7115 GCA_041165385.1 Pseudomonadota bacterium
TATTTCTTCCATCAATGGAGTAAGCGTGGCCTCCATGGCACCAAACACAATTACCGACTGCTCGACCCAGGCATTTTTGACAAACAAGTGAAGGTAATGGGTGTCCAGCACCCACTCCATCATGGGCCAGGCCATGACAGGAAATCCTGGCAAAAAATGAACGCATCCACGCTCCCTAACGACTGAAAACCCCGGAATTTTGTTATATGGGTTGGGAATGATGTCTGACCCCACGGGAAACATGCCCATGTTGAGCCTGTGCTTGTTGTCCTCACGCTCGGGCTCGTAAGGCACATTTTGTTCGCGTGCAACGTCTTGCATGCGCTCTTGAATCAGCACTTTGGCACGCGGGTGCAGTTCCAACTCACGCCCCAGCGCCCGACCGGCGCACTGCCGGGTGTGATCATCTGGAGTGGCCCCAATGCCACCAAACGAAAACACAACGTCTGAAGATGCAAAAGCACGCGTCAGTGTGGCGGTGATTCGGTCAGGTGCGTCGCCAACGTAATCGGCATAGGCAACCTGCAGCCCACGCGCACCCGTAATTTCAATGGCTCTAGATAGATGTTTGTCTGCACGCTTGCCGGACAAAATTTCGTCGCCAATGATGATGAGTCCAATGTTCATAGCGTTGCAGTCGGTGTTATGTGGCCAGTTGAAAGGAGGTTCACAACTGCTGCCGACTCTTCAGCACGTCGGGCACGTAGGCGCTGCAATACAAACAGGCAATAGTGTGCAAACCACAATGATGAAAATATAAAAACTAGGGTGTAAATCCAAATGGCCAGTGGTAGCAAAATAATGAAGCCGGCTGCAAAAGCCACACCCGACGCCCACACAAGAGTCGGTGCTAGACCTAAATAGCCTGTAAATATGCCCATGCACAGCAAAGTGAGCCATTGTTCACGAAAGATGGTACGGCGCTCTTCCTCGTCTGCGTGACTTGCAAGTGCGTCAAATGCCATGATGCGGTAGGTGAGCCAACCCCAAGTCAGCGGTGGCAGAACCAATATCAACGGCGGCACCAACCACAGCGGCACCGACACCACCAATGCCAGCAATGCAGCAACTGTAGAGCCAAGTGACCACAGCAGGCTGTTAAAAAAAGAAGCGCCTTTGCGTGCCTGGAGCTGCGGAAAGCGACGCTTGGCCACTAAAGCTACCATCATGGGTGTCATGGTGAGGGCAACGACCACCAAGGTAAGCATGATGATGATGGGTGTTACCCCAAAAATTACCAATAAAGGTGCAAACACCGTTTTAAGCTTGCTCGCGCCCATGCCGTCTAACCACTGCCAAGCACTGTTGAGAAATGCGGATGACTCCATCAACCGCATGACTTGGTCCATGGCGGGTTCCCAAAACAAATACCCAAGCCCAACGGTCAGAGTGACCATAAACACCAGCGGCAAGACCGACACAAAAATGATGCGAGGCCGCAAGCAATACGCCATAGCCCGCCAAAATGAATCTAATAACTCGTGCATAAAACCAAGCATACACGGGCCAGAACGGCTGCTAATACCGAGAGAGCAAGCGTTTGATGCCGTTGATTTGTTGGGCCCAAAAGCCGCGACCATAATCCACGCCCTGCTCAACCTGGTCACGCACGCCAGTGGGGTCAAACTTCAATTCAAAGTTAGCGGTGCGAAACAGAATGTCCCACCAAGGTAGTAATACGCCAAAATTGTGCCCGCCCAACGTCTGCTTGCCGTGCGACTCATGGCCAATGCCGATACTGTGATGCACCCTGTGAAACCGGGGACTGACCAAAAGACGATCTCCTAGCGCGCCAAACCAAATACGCACATTGGCATGTTGAAAGTTTTCACACAATTGGCTGAGCGCCACCATGGCAACAAACTGACCAGGTGCAATGCCAATAAGTTGTGCAACTATTGCAATGATGATGTCGCGCAAAACGTCGTCCAACAAGTGGTTGCGGTTATCGCTCCACATCGTCATTTGGCGTTGAGAATGGTGCAACGAATGCAGCCGCCACCACCATTCAAACTCATGCTGCCCGCGGTGTATGGCGTAATTCAGCAAATCCAGCACCACCACGTAAAGCACAAAACTGACCCAAGGTATGTCGCTGACACCAGGCCAAAAAGCATCTAAGTGAAAGGTCGGTACGCCAGCCACGCGCAGTTGCGAAAACAGCGCATCAAACACCGGGTCCAAGGTAAAAAACATAGCGACCCGAAACGCACCCAGCCGGTGAATCAAGGTGTAGAGCACATCGACCCGTATCGCCGCTTTGTCGACCAAGGCATCTACAGGACGCCAGTGTTGCAATGGGGCAATCACCGCCAGCATCACCACCAACTGAACACAGCCCACCAATAGCCAGCCCGTAGCGCTAAAACCGTCTGACAACAAGCCGCCAAGGCCTGAACCAAACATGAGTGGCTGGACTAAGGCTTCAAACAGCCACAGTTGCACTTGAGCAAACCAATCAGCAAATCTATCTATCACACGCTTTATCCCCCATGGCTTGCAATCCAACCCTTGAAAGCGGGATGGTTACGCAAGGTGTCGAAACAAAACCCACGTTCTTTGAGCCCCGCAATGAGCGGCTCCAGATTCGCCGGGGCCCAAGGGTCTTTGCGGGACCAAATACCCAAGTGCGCCATGAGAATGTCACCACCGCGGATATCGCGTAACGCCTTTTTCAGCAGCATGTCGTTGCTAAAGGTTTCGCTGGGCAACTCGTCTCCCAAGAAGCCTGCCGGGGCCCAGCCCACATGGGCATAGCCACAGGCCTTGGCCACTTCCAGCAAGCGAGGCGATGTTTTACCGCCCGGGGCCCTGAACAACGGCAGACTTTTTTTACCGGTGAAGTCTTGCAGCCGCAGGGAGGCCTGATTGAGCTGGTCGCAGTACTTAGATGCATCCCAGGTAAATTCTCGACCAGCAAAGGCCCCAGCAGAGGGGCGCATACGAAACGTGGGTTGCACACCCTTGATGTCGCCACGCCAGTACACGTGGTCGTAGGTGTGGGTAGCAAAATCATGGCCGTCTGCGGCCACTGCTTTCCACCAAGTTCCCCACGCATTGCCTAAACTACCGTCACCGGTCTGCGTCGGCTCGTTTGCAGCAAAAAAAGTAGCTTTGACTTTGTTGCGCCGCAATACATCGACCACCAACGGGGCAACGCCCATGTGCCCGGTATCCAAGGTCAAATATACCGGACTCTTACAGTCATTTTTGGCAGCGACCCCCGCCGGACAAGCGTAAGCAGCTACAAAAAATGTAGCAAATAAGCAGCTTTTATAGTTACTATTGGCGACCAGCATGGTCAAGTGTCCAGACTCCGTGAGGAGAATTTCCCACCTTTACCTGTCGCACCACTTTGCGCGTCGTAGTGTCGATGACTGTCAAAAACTGAGCCCAGCGCGAGGCCACGTAAATGTAACGGCCATCCGCAGACACATCCATGCAATCAGGGCCGCCAGGAGCTGGATAGCTTTCCACCACATTCATGGTTTGGTAGTCAATTTTGCTGATGGTGTTTGCCACACGATTGCTCACGTAGACGTGGCGCTTATCGCCAGCTGCGCGGAACGCATGTGCACCCGCCCCGGTGGCTAAGGTCTTAACCAACCGTGGCGCAGAGCCTGTCACGTCGTACACCTCCACGCCAGTGCCACCGGTTAAGGCAACAAGCAAAAACTTGTCGTCTGGCGTTCCAAACACATCAGCGGGCAAAGTACCAGTTTTGAAGCGCCATTTCAAGGTTTGGGTGGAAAGGTCAATCATGACCAATTCGTCGCTATCCTGCATGGTGGAATACAACGCAGTACTGGTGCTGTTAACCCACAAATGGCTCGGAGTTTTCCCTGTAGAAATGCGCTTGGAGAGCTCCATTTCGCTGCCCGTCCAACGGTAAATGTCTACATGGTTAAGCCGGTTAGCTGCGGTAATAAACCACTTCATGTCAGGCGAAAACCGCAAATGGTACGGGTCCAAAATGCCACGAACCGTGCGTTGAACAGCGCCCGTGCGAGGGTCCACAAACAGCAGGCTGTCACCCAGGGCATTGGCAATGATCAGTGATTTCTCATCTGGTGAGAGATACAAATGGTGCGGCTCTTTGCCCGTGGAGATGCGCTTGGTTTCGGTCCAAGTCGCGGGATCAATGACGCTGACGCTGGCCTGCAACGAATTAAGTACAAAAATGGGGGTGGGTGGGGCAGACTGCGCTTGTGCATAGCTTGCCAAGCCAAGGTATAAGGCTGCAGCAGACACAGCCAAGAGTCGAGTAATAAGTTTCACAGAAAATCGCTTTGCAAGGGGGACCAAGTGTAATAGGCTCAAGTCTGTATTACGCCACATGAGAAGTACAGTTGAGTTTTACTGATCGGGTAGCGTTGACTAGCCTGTCATCAGTGCCAAATCATCATGGCTTAGCCAGCGCCACTGACCCGGCGCCAAATCGTCGGGTAGCTTCAAGCCACCAATTTGCGAGCGGTGCAGGCCCTCTACCCGGTTACTTACCGCAGCAACCATGCGCTTGACCTGGTGGTATTTACCCTCTGTCAGCGTCAGGCGTAAATGGGTTTCGCTCACGGCCTCACACGCGGCTGCACGTACGGGCTTTGGGTCATCATCCAGAACTACACCCGATAACAGTTTTTGCACCTGCTTGTCATCCAACGGGTGTTTGACCGTCACTTCATAAACTTTGGGCACATGATGGCGCGGAGAACTCATGCGGTGTATAAATTTGCCATCGTCTGTGAGCAGCAGCAGTCCGGTAGTGTCCTGGTCCAACCGCCCCACTGCCTGAACGCCCTGGACTGCAGCTTTTTGGGGCCGCAAGCGCAGGGGCGACGGCAGCAGCGTATAAATACTGGGGTAAGTTGAGGGTTTTTGCGAGCACTCGGTGGCAGTGGGCTTATGGAGCATCACGTAGGCTTTTTCGTGGTACGGCCAGTCCACGCCCTGAACTCGAAAACGCAAGCCAGATGCTACGAATTCTGTAGCAGCCTGTGCACATGGGATGGGGGCTAGAGCATTATTAGCATCATAAACCTGAACCAAACCCTGTTGTACTAACCCGGCACACACACGCCGTGTACCGAAGCCCTGCGAATAAAGAATGTCTTGAAGTTGCATCACCCTAGTATCGCAGTGCCGAGGGTGAGTGAAATTTCTGCGAAAGATGCCCAAATTTGATAACGAAAAGTGCAAAGGGTAGTTGCAGCAAGTTCTCATCAAAATTGAGGATTTCCCAAAAGAAAAGCCCAACTGAAAACAGTTGGGCTTCCTATGTATGGTGGACCTGGCGGGATTTGAACCCGCGTCCGCAAACCTTCTTCGAACAGTTCTACATGTGTAGCCGTCTGATTTAAATCTCACATCTTGCATCGCGCAGTGGCACGCTATACAAAACGCCAGCAACCTATTGTCTCGACTCACCTTAAGTTACCCAAGGTGGGCCCAGCCGAATTAAATTACCCCACAGCCTGGACAATTTGACCTTGCGATCGAATTGCCCTTGCCCAGCCTATCGGCTTACTGTTGTGAGGCTCACGTGCGATTAAGCAGCGAGTGCGAAACGTTCGTCGTTTGCAGTTAGTTTTTTTGAATCAGTTTTACGAGCACACTCAGCTCGACATGCCCTGCTGCGCGTCCGAATCCACGTCGAAACCAGTGCAGGCCCTAAGTTTCATATTTTAGGTGCTAACAAGCAATTGCAAGAGGTCTAGTGGAGAATTTATCTGCGCGTGTGCGCCCCAGGTATTCACATCAGATTTGGTCCCCAGGTAACCATAGGTTGCGGCGACTGTCAACATTCCGGCAGCCAGTCCAGCGACGATGTCACGCTGGTCGTCGCCCACATAAACACATTGTGCAGGATCAACGCCCAAGCGCCTGGCAGCCTCAAACAACGGTTCTGGGTGAGGTTTTGCATGCGGCGTAGTGTCTCCACTGATCACAACACTCGCCGTTGAAAATAACGGCATCCCCTGTGTCAAAGGCTCAGTAAATCGCCGTGATTTATTGGTAACCACACCCCAGCGGAATTGAGATTGGCAAATGTCGTCGATAAGAGCCCGAACTCCATCAAACGCATACGTGCGCTGGGTCATGCAGCGTTCGTAATTCGAAAAGAACTCCTCACGCAAAACCTCGTAGTCAGGCGCATCCGGGGTCAAGCCAAAAGCAATACCGAGCATTCCACGCGCGCCTGCCCCGGCCATCGGCCTGTAAATGTCTAATGGCAAAGATGCCATGCCACGAGATACACGCATTTCATCAGCTGCAGCAGCAAGGTCGGGTGCACTGTCAATCAAAGTGCCATCCAGATCAAACAAAATTGTCGATATATTTCTAAATGTGTACATCAGACTTTTGCCAGCGGTTTTTGGGTCGCAAACATATAGTTCACTTGGGTATTGGCGCTCAGCCAATAGCGTTCGGTTAATGGATTGTGTTCCAGCCCACTGGTTTGCACTAACTCAAGCGAAGCCTTTCGGCAATAGTGTGCTAACTCACTGGGACGAATCATTTTGGCGTATTCGTGGGTACCACGTGGCAACAAATTAAGAACATATTCCGCGCCCAATATGGCAAATAAAAATGACTTGGCATTGCGATTAAGCGTCGAAAAGAACACCCAACCGCCTGGTTTAACCATCGCGGAACATGCAAGGACAACAGATTCAGGGGCTGGCACATGCTCCAGCATTTCCATGCAAGTTACCACGTCAAACTGCCCAGGTGACTCAATGGCGAGCGCTTCTGCACTCACTTCGCGGTAAGTAACCCGCGGGGTCTGCGCCTCTAAAGCATGCAACTGCGCTACCTTAAGTGCCTTAGTAGACAAATCAATCCCCAGCACCTCTGCGCCTTTGCGCGCCATAGAGTCGGCCAAGATGCCTCCTCCGCATCCCACATCCAGCGCACGTTTACCGTCCAAGGGGCACAAGCCGTTGATCCACTCTAAACGCAGTGGATTGATTTGATGCAAGGGCTTAAATTCGCTGTCCAAGTCCCACCATCGATGGGCTAGCTCAGAAAATTTAGCAAGCTCTGCGGGGTCAGCATTCAGTTTGATGGTCATAAGTGGATTATCTGGCAACAAAAAACCCGCCTAGGCGGGTTTT
>JBEANP010000142.1:0-7112 GCA_041165385.1 Pseudomonadota bacterium
ACCATGTGTTTGACAACGCTTGGCAATTGTTGGCGTTTAAGTCTGCACCTGGCCTAGCCTGCTTACAAGCGCTCGAACATTTGCAGCGCGAGTTTTTGGAGCAGCGCCACCAGCTTTGGTACGTTAAACCTGAGGCGCTGAGTGCTTGGCAGCAGGGCTTGGTCAGCCGCATGTCACAACTGCCATTGCTCGCCTTTGTGGGCGCAAGTCGATACCCAATGAATGCAAAATCGGATATTGTGCAAGACTATTTACAACGCGAAGGTTTGCACGAAACTCATGTTCACCTCAACGGCAGCAGCTATGCTGAGATCGCTTGGCTGCACGCCTTGCAACGCCCGTTAAAAAGCAGTTTTGATTTCAGCAAGCAGTGGAAAAAAAAGGGAATCATTAAAGATTTGACGCGCAATATTGACCCCAGCCTCAGCCCCATAGAGTTGGTGAAGCGGCTCAAAACCGCAAGACGTTTGCGCCTGCACTTGATGCGGGCAGCCAATAGCGATTCTTGGTGGCAGTCAACAGCGTGCATCGACACGCAAGAAGACGCTGTCTTCGCAGATCAAGACACGTTTACCCTTGATTGTGAAATCAAATGGCAAGCCGCTTTTCTGGAGAAATGTCGTCACTACCCTGAGAACCAGTTGCTGCCTGGGGTTTATCACCAGTACGTTTTGCTGCTTAACCAGTACTACCAGCTCTCCGTGCAAAATGAAGATCGGGTGGGGTTTGATCAATTTCAAAAGCATGCAGACGTTGGTTTGCGCGAAGACCTAGAAACGAACTTTGCGCAGCGCTTCAAGGATGCGCACGGTACCGACCCCCGGCGCAGCCGTATTCAATATTACGAGGGGCGGTTTGCCCCCAAAGACAATGCCATTGAACTGCGCAAGCGTTTGCTAGGCATATTGCAGGGCTACCACCGCTATCTGTGCGGACTTTTTTCTGAAAGTTCTGACTGGCACCAACGAAAGGCGCCCGTTCAATTCACACGATTGTTGAATGAGCTGGATCAAGTCATGGAGGACTTGGCCAATCTGGCAATCACACCGCTCCAACTGGCCCTAGTCTGTCACTTTATTAAAAAACCTTGGAAAAAAGACGATCAAAACTACGGACCTTATCGCTACTTCAGCCTCGTCAAAGGATTGCGTAACGACGCTCACGCGCTCTTGCGATTGCTGCAGCTGTACCCCAGGCTCAAGCGCTGGGTGCGTGGCGTGGATGCCGCCGCCAATGAACTGCACGCGCCACCCGAGTATTTTGCGCCGGTTTTTCGGCTGTGTTGCTCACTGGGCTTGACCCACAATACCTTCCACGCCGGCGAGGACTTTCCGCATTTGCTTTCAGGCTTGCGCTACATGCTGGAAGCCCTGGAGATGCTGAACATGCAGGCCGGGGATCGCTTAGGGCATGGTACGGCCATGGGCATTGACCCGCAGCTTTGGCTGTCGCGCATGCCGCAAACCGTCATCATCGGCCGGGGTGACTGGTTCTTAAGTGTGCTGGCTGCTTGGCGCATGCTCAATCTCAATCCCGTTGGCCTGGAAACCGTCGCCCACAAGTTGACAGCAGAGCTAGGCCGTTTGTCGGTTGAACTTTTTGGCAAACACTTAAACCCTTATTTGTGCGAGCAAGTCTTGGGCTTGCGCACTTTAAGTTTGCCCGAGGTGCAACGTTGGCAAGACAACGGGAAAATACTACCGATTGCCTTGCCTTTGAATGACCATTGGCGCAAAGAAGTGCAGGAGGTTGACATCCAAGCCAAGGCCAACGAAGAAGCCTTTGACTTGTATTGGCGTTGGCAAAGCGATAAAGAAGTTTGGAAAAAATCATTGGCGCTGATTGAAGTCGAAAGTGCCTTCTTGAATGCAGAACATTGCATCTTGCTTCAACAGACACTGATGCGCGAAGTTGCCAAACGCGGCGTCGTCATTGAAACCTTGCCTAGCAGTAATGTCCGCATAAGCCAGTACAAGCACTTTTCGGAGCATCACGCTCTGCGCTGGATGAAAGCACCGCAAGCCGCCAAACCTAATGACCCCGACATCTTGGTGTCTTTGGGATCAGACGACCCAGGCATTTTTTCGACTGATATTGAAACGGAGTTTTATCATCTGTTTTACGCACTCAAACGCAGCGGGTTGAATGAGACCGAAGCTTTGCAAAGGGTTGCTGAATTGAACGAACGCGGGCGGATCTACCGCTTCCACGCGAAAGCGGAATGATATGAGTAATCTGATCCTTTACACCACCGACGACGGCAAGAGCCAGATTCAACTGCGGGCGGATCTGGGCACGGTGTGGCTCACGCAGCTTGAAATGGCGGAGCTTTTTCAGACTACCAAGCAGAACGTTGCCAAGCATCTCAAAGCCATCTTTTCTGAGCAGGAGTTGACCCAAGATTCAGTTGTCAACCAACGGTTGACAACTGCCGCCGACGGCAAAAACTACCAGGTGGCGCATTACAACCTCGACGCAATCCTGGCCGTGGGCTACCGGGTGCGTTCACCGCGCGGCGTGCAGTTCCGGCGCTGGGCCAGCACGGTGCTCAAGGAGTACCTGGTCAAGGGCTTTGTGATGGATGACGAGCGGCTGAAGAACCCGGATGGTCGCCCGGACTACTTTGACGAGATGCTGGCGCGCATCCGGGACATACGGGCCTCGGAAAAGCGCTTTTACCAAAAGGTGCGCGACCTGTTTGCGCTGGCGGCGGACTATGACAAGTCGAATGAGACCACACAGACCTTTTTTGCCACGGTGCAAAACCTGCTGCTCTATGCGGTGACGCAAAAGACGGCCGCGGAGCTGATCGTCAGCCGCGCCAACCCTGCGGACCCGCATTTCGGCTTGCTGACATGGAAGGGCGCCCTGGTGCGCAAGCAAGACATTGTGGTGGCCAAAAACTACCTGACCGAGGACGAAGTGGACACCCTGAACCGGCTGGTGGTGATCTTCCTGGAAACCGCAGAGCTGCGCGCCAAGCGGCAAACCATCTCCAGCATGAGTTTCTGGCGAGAGAACGTGGGGCAAATCGTCGTGTCCAACGGCTTCCCGCTGCTCAGCGGGGCAGGCTCTGTTAGCCACGCCCGCATGGAGCAAAAGCTGGAGCCGCTGTATCTGGACTTTGAGCAACGCCGCAAAGCGGAAGATGCCCATGCCGCTGATGCGCAGGATGAGGCTGATTTGAAGGCATTGGAAAACACAATTAAGAACCGGCCAAAGACATGACGAAAAAAATCATCATCATCGCCGGGCCGAATGGAGCAGGTAAAACGACATTTGCCCGTTCGTTTCTGCCGCAAGAAGCGCAGTGTCAGCGGTTTATCAATGCGGATTTAATCGCCGCAGGTTTGTCACCTTTTGCGCCGGAGCAAGCGGCCATCAAGGCGGGGCGCTTGATGTTGCAGGAAATGGACGAATGTGTGCGCAAGGGCGAGAGCTTTGCGTTTGAAACAACGCTGGCAGGGCTGGCCTATGTAGGGCGCATTGGGCAATGGCGGGCACTTGGCTATCACATCAGTCTGTTTTTTCTGCGTCTGCCAGACGCAGAAACGGCCATTTCACGAGTGGCTGAGCGCGTGCAACAAGGGGGGCATAACATTCCAGAGGACGTGATCCGACGCAGATTTTCCGCTGGTTTGCATAATTTTGAATCCGCCTATAAAAGCGCAGTAGACGCATGGGCTGAGTTTGACAACGTTGGCGAAGAGCCAACACTTTTGCAATGGGGTGAAAACTAATGAATACCGACGACTTGGCCAAAGCCAAAGACCCCGATGTCCGCGCTGCTCTAGGCGCGCTACGCCGTGCAGCCCAATCGGCCCGCAAGACAGTGATGCAAACCAATACGCACCTGGTCATCATGAAAGATGGGCGCCTACAGCGGATTACGGCCGCGGAACTTGTGCTGCAAGAAGCCGCCAAAACTCAACCAACATGACCGAACAAAACCAAAAGAAACTGGGCAATACCCTGTGGGCCATTGCCGACCAACTGCGCGGGGCCATGGACGCGGACGACTTCCGCGACTACATGCTGTCCTTCCTGTTCCTGCGCTACCTGTCTGACAATTACGAGGCGGCAGCCAAGAAAGAGCTGGGCAGCGATTACCCTGATCTGTTGCCCGACGTTATGGAGGCGACAAAGGTTGTGACGCCACTCCAAGCGTGGTACGAGGAAAACAAGGCTGATGTGCCGGAGTTTGAAAAACAGATGCGCCGCAAGGTGCATTACGTGATTGAGCCGCTGCACCTGTGGAGCAGCATTGCCAACATGGCCCGCACGCAAGACGGTGAAATGCTGAGCACGCTGCAGGCGGGCTTCAAGTACATCGAAACCGAGTCGTTTGAAAGCACGTTTCAGGGTTTGTTTTCAGAGATCGACCTGGCCTCGCCCAAGCTGGGCAAGACCTACACCGAGCGCAATGCCAAGCTCTGCACCATCATTCAAAAAATCGCCGACGGGCTGGCCGATTTCTCCAGGGACATGGACGCGCTGGGCGACGCTTATGAATACCTGATTGGCCAGTTTGCGGCAGGCTCGGGCAAGAAGGCTGGCGAGTTTTATACGCCGCAGCAAATCTCGGACATTCTTTCCACCATCGTGACGCTGGACAGTCAGGAGCCCAAGACGGGTGTGAAACAGCGGCTGGAGAGCGTGATGGACTTTGCCTGTGGATCGGGCTCGCTGCTACTGAACGTGCGCAAGCGCATGGGGCCGCATGGCATTGGCAAGATTTACGGGCAAGAGAAAAACATCACCACCTACAACCTGGCCCGCATGAACATGCTGTTGCACGGGGTGAAGGACACTGAGTTTGAAATCTTCCACGGCGACACACTCACCAACGACTGGGACGTTTTGCGCGAGCTGAACCCGGCCAAAAAGCCAACGTTCGACGCGATTGTGGCCAATCCGCCTTTCAGCTACCGCTGGGAGCCCACCGACGCGCAGGCGGATGACGTGCGCTTCAAAAACCACGGTCTGGCCCCCAAATCAGCGGCGGACTTTGCCTTTTTGCTGCACGGCTTTCATTTCCTGAAAGACGAGGGCGTGATGGCCATCATCTTGCCGCACGGCGTGCTGTTCCGGGGTGGGGCGGAAGAGCGAATTCGCACTAAATTGCTGCGGGATGGGCACATTGATACGGTGATTGGCTTGCCGTCGAACCTGTTTTATTCCACCGGCATTCCGGTGTGCATCTTGGTACTGAAGAAGTGCAAGAAGCCGGACGATGTTTTGTTCATCAATGCTGCCGAACACTTTGTGAAGGGTAAGCGGCAAAACCAGCTGACCGAAGAACACATCGCCAAGATCATCAAGACCTACCAGTACCGCGAGGAAGAAACCCGCTATTCACGCCGGGTGGAGATGGCCGAGATTGAGAAAAACGATTTCAATCTGAATATTTCGCGTTACATCAGCACTGCAGTGGGGGAGGCTGAGATTAACTTGGGCGCTACGCATGACGAACTTGTGAAGATCGAAGAGGCGATTTCAGTGGCCAAAGAAAAGCACAACGGGTTTTTAAAGGAGCTGGGTTTGAAGTTACTGCCCTGAGCTGCTAACGATTGAACGCAAACAACAAAGCCCGCCAAGCTTTCACTCGGCGGGCTTTATTGTTGGCAGCTTGAACCGGCTTACTTGCCCAGCTTCAAGAAATCATCCCCCTTACCCAACTCCAGCATCCCAGCATTGGAATAGACCTGCAGCTTGGCGCGCGTATCGGTAATGTCCAGGTTGCGCATGGTCAGTTGGCCAATGCGGTCCAGTGGGCTGAACGGCGCGTCTTCCACTTTTTCCATGCTTAGGCGCTCGGGTGCATAAGTCAGGTTGGGCGATTCGGTGTTGAGTAGCGAGTAGTCGTTGCCACGGCGCAGCTCCAGCGTCACTGTGCCGGTGATGGCGCTGGCGACCCAGCGTTGGGCGGTTTCGCGCAACATGATGGCTTGGCTGTCAAACCAGCGACCTTGGTACAGCAGGCGGCCCAGTTTGCGGCCGTTGTCACGGTATTGCTCGATGGTGTCTTCGTTGTGGATGCCGGTGACCAGGCGCTCGTAGGCAATAAACAGCAGCGCTAAGCCGGGCGCTTCGTAAATGCCGCGGCTCTTGGCTTCGATGATGCGGTTCTCGATCTGGTCGCTCATGCCCAGGCCGTGGCGGCCACCAATGCGGTTGGCTTCCAGAATCAGCGTGACCAGGTCAGGGTATTCCACGCCGTTTAGGGCCACGGGGCGGCCTTCTTCAAAGCGCACCGACACCTCTTCGGCCTTGACCACGCAGTCGTCACGCCAGAACGGCACACCCATGATGGGGTTCACGATCTTCATGCCGCTGTTCAAAAACTCCAGGTCTTTGGCTTCGTGCGTGGCGCCCAGCATATTGCTGTCGGTGGAGTAGGCTTTTTCAGCCGACATCTTGTAACCAAAGCCGTGGCTGGTCATGAACGCGCTCATTTCGGCGCGGCCACCCAGTTCGTCAATAAACGTTTGGTCCAGCCAGGGCTTGTAGATTTTGAGCGCGGGGTTGGTCAGCAGGCCGTAGCGGTAAAAGCGCTCAATGTCGTTGCCCTTGAAGGTGCTGCCGTCGCCCCAGATGTTCACGTCGTCCTGCTTCATCGCGCTGACCAGCATGGTGCCGGTCACGGCGCGGCCCAGTGGCGTGGTGTTGAAGTAGGTCTGGCCTGCGGTGGTGATGTGGAAGGCGCCGCTTTGCAGCGCGGCAATGCCTTCAGCAGCCAGCTGAGGGCGGCAGTCCACCAGGCGGGCCTTGATGGCGCCGTATTCCATGGCCTTCTTGGGGATCTCGTCGTAGTCGGCCTCGTCGGGCTGGCCCAGGTTGGCGGTGTAGGCGTAGGGCAGGGCGCCCTTTTGCTTCATCCACAAGAGCGCGGCGCTGGTGTCCAGGCCGCCGGAGAATGCGATGCCGACCTTTTGGCCGGCGGGGATGTTTTGCAGAATGGTGTTGGACATGTTCTTAACCGAAGTGGCAGATGTAGTGGTAGGCGTCAAAGCCCGCGCTCACGCGGATTTCAAACTTGGCGTTGCCCGGCACGCTGAAACTTTCGCCTTCGCCGGAGGTCACCCAGGTATCGGTGCCCGCCAGCTTGTAGT
>JBEANP010000143.1:0-7100 GCA_041165385.1 Pseudomonadota bacterium
CCGCATTGAATCGCCAGTTAACTGGCGATTCAATCCAAACCAGCAAGACCGATCCAGGGATCAGTTAATCTTGCAAACCTCGGACTTCTGGAATTTAGCTTGGTACGGGGATTGGGGGCAGGTCATACGGGCCATATCGTCACCCACCAATTCCAGATCAATCGCCTCAGCATGACGCCACAAAATCAAATCCATAGCAGCTACAACCTTGGTAATCTTTATTTAGCTCTAGTTCGCATTTGCTAGCGATTACTAGCGTTTGCTTTGAAGACCATAGCGCGCCATCAGCGCTTCTTGGGCACTATGCGGGACTTGGTCTGTGCGGGGTTTGCAATGCGCGTATTCACCGTCGGGTCCTAACTCCCAAGCGTCCACTGCATCGTGCAAATACGCCACCAAGCATTCGTCCACCAGCCGCTGGCGCTGCTTAGCATCGGTCACTGGCCAAGCAAGCTCTACCCGTCTGAGCATATTGCGGCTCATCCAGTCTGCACTAGACAAATACAGAGTTTCAACCTCGTCTTCGCAAAAGTAAAACACCCGCGAATGCTCTAAAAATCGGCCAATAACGGAGCGCACGCGAATGTTGTCGGTATGCCCCGCAATCTGTGCGGGCAGCATGCAGGCACCCCGCACGATCAGATCAATTTTGACCCCCTGTTTGCCCGCACGCATCAGGCTGTGAATCAGCGTGTCGTCGGTTAGAGAATTCATCTTGGCCACCACGCGGCAGTTGCGCCCCTTGGCAGCGGCCTTGCCCAATGTGTCAATTTTGGCAATGAAATTGCGGTGCAACTGAAATGGTGCCATCCACAACTTGCTCAGGCGTGGCAGTTTGCTCTGGCTGGCCACGTGCACAAATACGTGCTCCATATCGGTAGTAAGCGCGGTGTCTGCAGTGATGTGGCTCACATCGGTGTAGAGCTTGGCGGTGCGCGGGTTGTAGTTACCGGTGGACAGATGTCCGTAGCGTTTGAGTTGCTTGCCCTCGCGCCGGGTAATCAGCATCATCTTGGCGTGGGTTTTCAGGCCCACCACGCCATACACCACTTGTGCGCCAATCGACTCCAGCATTTCTGCCCAGTTGATGTTGGCCTCTTCGTCAAAACGGGCCTTCAACTCCACCACAACCATAACCTCTTTGCCGCGCCGCACAGCTTCGCGCAGCAAGTCCATCAATTCAGAGTCCGTACCAGTACGGTAAATGGTTTGTTTGATTGCCAGCACATTGGGGTCGTTTACCGCTTCCCGGAGGAAATCGAGCACGCCGCCAAAGCTCTCAAACGGCTGGTGAATGACGATGTCACCCTGCTTGAGCTGGTCAAAAATGGGTTGACTCGAATTCATCTGCTGCGGGTAAGAGGCCTGGTAAGGCGGGTAGCACAGGTCGGGGCGGTCCACCAAATCAATCAGCTGCGTGAGGCGCACCAAGTTCACTGGGCCCGGCACACGGTACAGCGACTTTTGGGGCAACTCAAACTGCTCCAGCAAAAAGTCAGACAAATGCTGCGAGCAGCCCGCCGACACTTCTAGCCGCACCGCTTGACCGTAGTGACGATGCACAAGGCCTTGGCGCAGCGCTGTACGCAGGTTTTTTACATCCTCTTCGTCCACTGCCAAATCAGAGTGGCGTGTGACCCGGAACTGCGAAAACTGCCCCACCGTGCGCCCCACAAACAACTCGGGCAAATGTGCACGGATTACGCTAGAGAGCGACACCAGCATCACCCCTGAGCCAGCCACTTTCTCGGGCATGCGAATCAGGCGCGGCAACACCCGAGGAATCTTGACGATGGCAATTTCGTTTTCCCGACCAAACGCATCCTGTCCACCCAGCCGAACAATAAAGTTCAGCGACTTATTGGCCACCTGAGGAAATGGGTGCGAAGGATCTAACCCGACCGGGATGAGTAGTGGCTTAACTTCGCGCTCGAAGTATTGTTTGACCCACGCACGCTGAGCCGGATTGCGCTCGCCATGCGACATGATACGAATACCTTCTTTGGCAAATGCGGGCAGCAATTTTTCGTTATAAAGCGTGTACTGCTGGGTAACCATGGCGTGTAGGGCGCCGGACAAGCGGGCAAACGAACCCACCGTGTACTCACCCTTGTGGTCGTTGGCGTTGTGGGCAATCACATGAGGCTCGGCACGGACCTCAAAAAACTCATCCAGGTTCGAAGACACGATACACAAGTACCGCAAGCGTTCCATCAGCGGCACATCATCGCGCACCGCCCAGTCCAACACGCGGGCATTAAAAGCCAGAATGCTGTGATCACGGTCCAACAGCGGTGGCGGCTCAGAATGGAGGCCACCCAATGGCTTTTGAATCGATGATGGCATGCGAAAAATCCTGACGGTGACAACGAATTGCGCGATTGTTTACGCTTTTAATGACAGTTATGTGACGACCAGTCAAGTGCTCTGCTGAGGCAGTACGCATTTAAGCCCCCAAAAAATGCTTGCGGTACCGCGCCGGCAAGTCAGCAATACGCATGAGCATGGGGAGGTCTGCCGAGTTGAAGTCTGGG
This sequence comes from Pseudomonadota bacterium, assembly GCA_041165385.1. Lineage (GTDB taxonomy): Bacteria > Pseudomonadota > Gammaproteobacteria > Burkholderiales > Burkholderiaceae_C > Allorhodoferax. The sequence continues at coordinate 2,535 of JBEANP010000143.1, forward strand.
TCCCACGCCGGGGCACCCAGCACGCGAGCACCCAGACGCAGATAGCCTTTGATCAACGCCGGAGGCTCTACATCCAACGAGCTGTCCAGCCGCTCCACAGGCAAGGGCAAGCGGGGGCGCACGTGGTATTCGATGGGGGCCAAATGGGTGCTTTGCAATTGCTGCCAAATACTGGCTGCTACATCGCCGCTGACGATGCCGTTGTGCAGCATGGGGATACTGGCACAGCCAATCATGGTATCGAGCCGATTGCGCACCATGAATTCTGCCAAGGCGCTCCACAGCGCCATGATCACACCGCCGTGGCGATGGTCAGGATGGACGCAGCTGCGGCCCAGCTCCACCATGCGTTCGCGCAGGGTGCGAAGGCGCGTCAAATCGAACTCAGTGTCGCTGTATGTGCTGCCCACACGCTTGGCCTGTGCGGGGGTCAACACGCGGTAGGTGCCAATGACTTGGCGAGTAGCTTTGTCGCGCACCAGCAAGTGCTCGCAATAGTTGTCAAACAGGTCAATATCGTGCCCAGCAACAGGGGTGTTCAGGCGCGCACCCATTTCGCCTACAAATACGTCGTAGCGCAGCCGCTGGGCAGCGCGCACTTCGTCTTGGTGCTGTGCCCAGGAAACCTCGATGCCACCTGACGCAAATTCAGACTCTCTTCGCGCCAAAGCCGGTTCGGCCAAGGTGGCACCAGCGACTACACCGCGGGCTTGAAGGGTTATGGGTTGTATGTCGTTCATGTGAATCTCCAGCTTTTCTACTGGTGAATTTTGGACATCACTGACGACGTATTCGTGGCACTTCAATGAAGATTACGTGACACGCTGCTGCTAGCGTCTTTCACAATTTCAATAATATTTCTAGTATCATTGAAGTATGGAATCAAAAACTGTTGTTAAAGCGCTGGCTGCGTTAGCCCAGTCGTCCCGGTTAGAAATTTTTCGCACTTTGGTAGTAGCCGGTGAGACGGGGCAAACCCCTGGCGTGCTGGCAGAAGCGCTGGGCGTAACGCCCAACACGCTGTCGTTTCACCTCAAAGAGTTGATGAATGCCGACATGGTGACGCAGGAGCGGATAGGCCGCAACCTGATTTATCGCGCCCAGTTTGACCGCATGAACGCCGTGTTGGCCTACCTCACCCAAAACTGCTGCCAAGGCCAGCCTTGCCTCACGGATGCAGCTACGACCTGCGATTGTTAGCCGGTTGCCGACCCCTATTTGCCGTCTTTTTGAATCAACTTATTCGGAGCTTGTATGACGCCTCAACCCCTCAACGTTCTTTTTTTATGCACACACAACTCGGCGCGCAGCATTTTGGCCGAAGCCGTGCTCAATGACATCGGCGCGGGCCGCTTTCAAGGCTTCTCGGCGGGCAGCAGCCCACGTGACAACCAGCAGCCCAACCCCATTGGCCTGAAGACGCTGCAGCAGGCCGGCATTTCTACCGAAGGCCTGCGCAGCAAAAGCTGGGACGAATTTGCCCTGCCTGACGCACCCCAGATGGACCTGATCATCACGGTCTGCGACAACGCCGCTGGCGAGGTCTGCCCCTACTGGCCCGGCCAACCAGCCACCGCCCACTGGGGCTACGCCGACCCGTCCGCAGGCGATGGCAGCGATGCCGAAAAAGCCGAGGCCTTCCGACAAACCCTGCACGCCATTCGCCGGCGCCTGGAGCTGCTGGTCAATTTGCCTGCGGACAAGCTGAGCAAGATGGCATTGCAAAACACGGCCAAGGGCCTGGCATCCACATGAGCACCACAGATACATCGATCGCGTCCATGAGCGTGTTTGAGCGTTACCTCACCGTGTGGGTGGCGTTGTGTATCGTGGCCGGTATTGCGCTGGGGCAGCTGATGCCGGGTGTGTTCACCGCCATTGGTGCCATGGAGGTTGCCAAGGTCAATTTACCCGTGGGCGTGCTGATTTGGGTGATGGTGATTCCCATGCTGGTGAAGGTGGACTTTGGCTCGCTGGGCGAAGTGCGCAAGCACGTCAAAGGCATTGGCGTCACCCTATTTGTGAACTGGCTGGTGAAACCGTTTTCAATGGCATTTTTAGGCTGGCTGTTCATACGCCACCTGTTTGCCGACATGCTACCCGCCGACCAGCTGGACAGCTACATCGCTGGGCTGATTTTGCTGGCCGCTGCGCCTTGCACCGCCATGGTGTTTGTGTGGAGCCGCCTGACCAAGGGCGACCCGCTGTTTACCCTGTCGCAAGTGGCGCTCAACGACGGCATCATGGTGATTGCGTTTGCACCGCTGGTGGCGTTTTTGCTGGGTGTGTCGGCCATTGTGGTGCCGTGGGACACGCTGCTGATTTCAGTCGTGCTGTACATCGTGATTCCTGTTCTGCTGGCACAGGTGTGGCGCAAGTCGCTACTGGCACTCGGCCAGCAGGCGTTTGATACGGCCATGGCCCAAGTGGGGCCGCTGTCGATTGCGGCGCTGCTGGCCACGCTGGTGCTGCTGTTTGCATTCCAGGGCGAGGCGATATTGCAGCAGCCGCTGGTGATTGCGCTGCTGGCAGTGCCCATCGTGATTCAGGTATTTTTCAATTCCGCGCTGGCCTATTGGTTGAACCGCGTACTGGGCGAAAAGCACAATATTGCCTGTCCTTCCGCCCTGATTGGCGCATCCAACTTTTTCGAACTGGCCGTAGCTGCCGCCATCAGCCTGTTCGGCTTTCACTCCGGCGCTGCCCTGGCCACGGTGGTGGGCGTGTTGGTGGAGGTGCCCGCCATGCTGTTGGTGGTGCACATTGTTAACCGCAGCAAAGGCTGGTACGAGAGAACTTAAATCTATGGACTTGGCCAACGCACTCAACCAGTATTGTTTTTGCAAAACACTAGACCCTGAGCGGCTTCGCACTCAACTGGAAGTGGAGCCTAGCCTGCTGGGCCTGGCACAAGGCATGGCGGCCAGCCACCCGCATTTGTTTTCGTCCACCACCGTGTTTTTAACTACTGAGGTGGTGCTCGCTATGGCCAACACCGTGCAGGCCATCGAGCGGGTGATGGCCCTGCCCGGCTGGCAAGCGCAGGCACTGGCCCCTGCGGGGCAGGCAACGAAGATGGCGCAGGCGGACCACGGCCCGCTGGGCGTGTTTATGGGATACGACTTTCACATCAGCCCTACGGGTCCTCAGCTGATAGAAATCAACACCAATGCCGGCGGTGCCCTGCTCAACACCGCATTGGTGCGAGCGCAGACAGCCTGCTGTGCGGCCATGGACATGTTGCTCCACGGATACCGCGACCTTGGCACACTGGAGGCTGACTTCATGGCCATGTTCCAGGCCGAATGGTGCCTGCAAAAGCCACACCAAACACTGCGCACCATCGCCATCGTGGACGATGCGCCCACACAGCAGTACCTGGCACCGGAATTTCAACTGTTCAAACACCTGTTTACCCAACACGGCTTGCAAGCCGTGGTCGCAGATGCTGCCGAGTTGCGCTTCCATGGTGGCGCACTGTGGCATGGCGACACCGCCATCGACATGGTCTACAACCGCGTGACCGACTTTGACTTGTCCGAGCCCGCGCACGCGGCCTTGGCACAGGCTTACGCTAGTGGTGCGGCGGTGGTAACACCCAACCCGCATGTGCACGCGCTGCGCGCAGACAAACGGCATCTGGTTACCTTGGGCAACACTGCCGCGTTACAGGCGCTGGGCGTGTCCGGCAACGACATGGCCACGCTGCGGATGGGCATACCCGCCTGCGAAGTGGTCACACCCAGCAACGCGGCCGACCTGTGGGAACGCCGCCGCCAGCTGTTTTTCAAACCCCTGGCAGGCTTTGGCGGGCGCGCCGTGTACCGGGGCGACAAGCTCACGCGCCGGGTGTGGGACTCCATTTTGGCCGGGCAGTATATTGCCCAAGCTTTGGTTGCGCCCGGCTACCGCGCTATGGAGGTGGGCCACACCGCCACCGCGCTGAAGTTCGACATTCGCGCCTACACCTACGCGGGCCAACTGCAGCTATTGGCCGCCCGCACGTACCAGGGGCAGACCACCAACTTCCGCACCGAAGGCGGTGGCTTTGCGCCGGTGATGCTGGTGCCTGCGCTGGCAGCAGGCCCTTGCTGCATGGAGCCAACAGCCGCTTAACTCTCTTCAAAGTGCTACATTTTTAATAGCTGCTTACGCATATTCCACGAGCGCTAGATGCCTATTTCATCCAAAAATACCAATTCCTTGCCACAACTGGAGACAGCGCACTTTCAAGTGCCTGATGCTGCACGCCTGCACTTGCCAGCCCCTGCCACCCATCGCCCGCGCATTACGCTGCTGTACGGCTCGCTGCGGCCACGCTCCTTTAGCCGCCTGTTGACCGAAGAGGCCGCCCGCCTGCTGGAATCCATGGGCGCAGAGACGCGCATCTTCAACCCCAGCGGTCTGCCCCTGCCCGATGACGCACCCGACACCCACCCCAAAGTGCAAGAGCTGCGCGAACTGACGCAATGGTCCGAAGGCATGGTGTGGACATCGCCTGAACGCCACGGCGCTATGACCGGCATCATGAAAGCGCAGATCGACTGGATTCCGCTCAACAGCGGC
>JBEANP010000144.1:0-7100 GCA_041165385.1 Pseudomonadota bacterium
CAGGGCGTGCCATAACGAAATGTCAAAGCTTCCGCCAGATGTTGTGTACAAATAAATTAATGCAACCAACATCAATAGCGAACCCATCAGCGTATAGAGGAAAAACTTGAACGCCGCATATATCTTGTTGGGGCCGCCCCAAATACCAATAATTAGGTACATCGGGATGAGGGTTGCCTCAAAAAACACATAAAAGAGCAAACCATCTGCAGCACAAAACACACCGATCATTAAGCCGCTGAGAATTAGAAACGCGCCCATGTACTGATTGACACGGCGAGTGATGACTTCCCAACCAGCAATCACCACCACTATATTAATGAACGCAGTAAGTGGCACAAACCAAAACGATATTCCATCAACACCGAGGTAGTAATTAACATTGAAACGCTCGATCCAAGGCGCTTTTTCTACAAACTGCAATGCAGCAGACGCGCTGTCAAACTGTCCGTAAAGCGGCAATGTCATCAAAAAACTAATGACCGCACCCATCAAAGCAACCCACCGAACTGCGCGCGCCTGATCGTCACGTCCAAGTACCAACAAAATGACACCGAACGCAATAGGCGTCCAAATTGCAAGGCTCAACAATCCCATGTTCTTCTTCTCCTAACTGAGCCAAACAAAGTACGTCATGAGCACAAAAATGCCCAAGATCATCACCAAGGCGTAGTGATACAAATAACCAGTCTGCAACTTACGTACAGCCTCTGAAATAGACCCAACCAGCTTCCAAGAGCCATTGACGATCCCTCCATCGATAAGCATCTGGTCCCCGCGCTTCCACAGACCAGTGCCCAGAACGCGCGCGCCACGCGCCAGAATATTTTCATTAATCCAATCGAGGTAGTACTTGTTTTCCAGTAAATTAAAAATCGGCATTACGTTGCGTTTGATTGCAGCAGGCAATGCTGGATTAAGCATGTACATGTAATACGACAGAGCTACACCAGACAAAGCTAACCAGAAAGGCAAAGTACTAAAAGCATGCATAGCCATTTGCAAGGGGCCATGAAAAGCGTGCGCCAGTTCTTTCATCACGGGATGCTTCTCGGCATTCGTAAAAATTGCATCTTTAAAAAATTCACCGAACAACATCGGCTCGATGAACAGATAGCCTATCAACACCGAGGGAATTGCTAACAAAACCAATGGCACAGTTACGACCCATGGGGACTCGTGCGGGACTTGATGGCCATGGTGATCGTCATGACCATGTGCATCGTGGTGGCCATCATGCTGTGCATCAGGATTCTGATCAAAGCGTTCCTTGCCGTGGAATACTAAAAAATACATACGAAAGGAGTAAAACGCGGTTACGAAAACCCCCGCCAACACCGCAAATGAGGCAAATCCTGCTGAAGGCAAATGACTCTCCAACACGGCTTCAATGATGCTGTCCTTGGAGTAAAAACCAGCGAATAAAGGCGTACCTATGAGTGCCAGCGAACCAAGTAGCGATGTAATCCAAGTGATAGGCATGTACTTGCGTAGACCGCCCATCCAACGAATATCTTGATTGTGGTGTACGCCCATAATGACCGAACCTGCACCTAAAAACAGCAACGCTTTAAAGAAGGCGTGTGTCATCAAGTGAAACACTGCAACAGAGTACGCAGACGCACCAAGTGCCACAGTCATGTATCCAAGCTGAGACAACGTGGAATAGGCAACCACGCGTTTAATATCATTTTGAATAATGCCAAGGAAGCCCATAAAGAGCGCCGTAATCGCACCAATCATCATGATGAAATTCAAAGCAGTGTCACTCAACTCAAACAATGGTGACATACGGGCCACCATAAAAATGCCCGCTGTTACCATGGTGGCGGCATGAATCAGTGCAGATATGGGTGTGGGGCCTTCCATAGAATCAGGTAACCACACATGCAGTGGAAACTGCGCAGATTTACCCATTGCACCGATGAACAAACAAATACAAATGACCGTGACCAACATCCATTCAGTGCCTGGAAATGTGAGCTTGCTCAGTTCATCAGCTTTCGTAAACGCTTCGGAATAATTTAAAGTTCCTGCATAGGCAACTATCAAACCAATACCAAGAATGAAACCAAAATCACCAACCCTATTCACCAAGAATGCTTTCATATTGGCAAATATTGCAGTGGGTTTGTTAAACCAAAACCCAATCAAAAGATAAGACACTAAACCCACGGCTTCCCAGCCGAAGAATAGCTGCAACATGTTGTTGCTCATGACAAGCATCAACATCGCAAACGTGAAGAGTGAGATGTAAGCAAAGAAGCGGTTATAGCCTTCATCCTCTTCCATATAGCCAATGGTATACAAGTGAACCATCAACGAAACAAAAGTTACTACGCACATCATCATGGCTGTAAGGCCATCGACCAAGAAGCCGATTTCCATCTTTAGCCCACCAACAACCATCCACGTATAAAGCGTTTCGTTAAAACGAGCGCCGTCCATTGCGACTGACTTGAGTGTCAGAGCTGACAGCACAAATGCCACCAGAACACCAAGAATAGTGAGGGAGTGACTAAGAGTTCGGCCAAAGCGATTGCCACCAAATTTCGTACCAAATACACCAGCCAATACTGAACCGGCTAAGGGTGCAAGCGGTACCGCCAGCAGTACAACAGAAGAAAGGGTTTGACTCATCTTAATTAACCCTTGAGTGAATTGAGTTCGTCTACATTGATGCTGGACTTGTTGCGGAACAACAGCACCAAAATAGCAAGGCCGATAGCTGACTCAGCAGCTGCCACGGTCAGAATAAAGAAAACAAAGACTTGACCGTGCATGTCATGCAAGTAATAGGAAAATGCAACGAAGTTTGTATTCACGGCAAGCAGCATTAACTCAATAGCCATCAGCAACACAATAATGTTGCGTCGGTTAAGGAAAATACCTACGACTGACAGTGCAAACAGCATGGCGCCAAGAGATAAAAAATGCCCGAGCGTTAGTGTTGTCATAATTTTTTCTCCACTTTCGGAGCTGCAGTAACTGTGTCAACCGCCGCTTGGGTAGCGTTCATTTTTACTACGGTCATGCGATCACGAGATTTAACCCTCACTTGGTCGCCTGGGCTGACATACTTGCTATCTTTACGGGCTCTCAACGTTAGAGCGATTGCTGCAATCATCGCTACCAACAATATGGCAGCAGCGACTTCTAGGGGGTAGATGTACTGGGTGAAAAGCAATTTCCCAAGTTCTTTAGTGTTCGATACTTGAACAGCTGTCGGCACTGCAGAGGCGTCATCAACAACGCGAAACCCCCCCATTAATACGGCTGCCATTTCAAGCGCAATGACAACTCCGACTAAAGCTGCTAAGGGAAAGTGCTTCCAAAATCCCACCCTCAGATTTTCAACGTTCACGTCCATCATCATCACAACGAACAAGAACAAAACCATCACCGCACCAACATACACAAGCACCAAAGTAATCGAAAGAAACTCTGCTTTTAAGAGCATCCAAATAAGGGATGCCTGAAAAAAAGTGAGTACAAGGAACAGCACCGCATGTACCGGGTTACGGGCTGTAATTACCCGAAACGCCGCCAACAACATTACTGTTGAAAACACGTAAAAAAGACCAGTCGTGACACTCATGATTCAAATTCTTTCTAGACGACAGATCAACGGTACTTTGCGTCAGCCTGCTTATTCGCTGCTATTTCACTCTCGTAGCGATCACCAACCGCCAACAGCATGTCTTTTGTGAAATACAGGTCTCCCCGCTTCTCACCGTGAAACTCCAAAATATGTGTCTCAACGATCGAATCGACGGGGCAGCTCTCTTCACAAAACCCACAAAAAATGCACTTGGTTAGGTCAATGTCGTAGCGTGTTGTACGGCGTGAACCGTCATCGCGTACATCAGACTCGATAGTTATCGCCATAGCGGGGCAAACAGCCTCGCACAACTTGCACGCAATGCAACGTTCTTCACCATTCTCATACCGCCGCAACGCATGCAATCCACGAAAACGTGGAGACAAAGGTGTTTTTTCTTCGGGGAACTGTACAGTTACTTTGCGGCGAAACAAATAGCGACCTGTGAGAGCTAGCCCCTTGAATAGTTCAACCAGCAAAAAACTGTAAAGAAAATCTTTGAGCGAAAAGGCGGTAGCAGAGCGCAGTGTTGTATTTGATGACATTCTTGAATTCCTTATTTCCAGATATTCAAGGGGGTCTGCATCCAAATACCTACCACCATGAGCCACACCAAGGTTACGGGGATAAACACCTTCCAACCCAAACGCATGATTTGGTCATATCTAAATCGTGGAAATGTTGCACGTACCCAAATGAACAAACTAACAATGGCAAACGTTTTGATGCCAAGCCAAATCCATCCTGGAATCCAATCTAACGCGGAAATTGGGGATATCCATCCACCAAGAAACATGAGAGACGCCAATATTGAAATTAGCCACATGTTTGCATATTCTGCGAGATAGAACATGGCGTAAGACATGCCCGAATATTCAACCATATGGCCGGCAACGATCTCAGCTTCACCTTCAACCACGTCAAACGGGTGGCGATTAGTCTCAGCCAAACCAGAAATAATATAAACCACGAATATAGGAAGCAACGGCAACCAATTCCATGAGAGGAATGAAAATCCCATTTGGGCGAATTCACCCTTACCTTGACTTACTACGATATCGGTCAGGTTCATGCTCCCAGAGATCATCAATACGATGACCAAGCAAAAGCCCATGGAAATTTCATAGCTAACCATTTGAGCAGAAGCACGCAAAGCCCCCAGAAACGCATACTTAGAATTAGATGCCCAACCGGCAATAACCACGCCGTAAACCTCAATAGAGGTAATAGCCATGACAAACAACAAACCTGCGTTGATGTTTGCCAATGCGATTTCCGGACCAAACGGAATCACCGCCCAAGCAGCCATAGCAGGCATAATGGTCAATATAGGACCAACGAAAAATAAGCCTTTATTTGCTGCAGCAGGAATCAAGATTTCCTTTGTCAGCAACTTCAAAGCATCAGCGATTGGCTGCAATAACCCCAAAGGACCAACGCGATTCGGACCGACCCGAACCTGCATCCACCCCAGAAATTTGCGCTCCCACAAAGTGAGATAAGCAACCGCCCCCATCAGCGGCATAACCACAACAACAATCTTCAGCAAGGTCCAGACAATCGGCCACAGCAAATTGGTCCACCAAGCTTCAGCAAAAAGACCCAAACCCGCGTTGTAAATCATGTCAATCATGCCGAGACCTCCGAGGCATTCTTTAACACTGCATACTGGGCATCGGCGGTGAGCTGCAATGATGTTGCGCGCCGCACAATGCTGTCTAGCTGATAAATGCTGGCAGTGCTTGGTGTACCAAGAATTACCGACAGGTCAATTTGTGCATTCGTGGTGTTGTTGAGCTCACTGTGTGGAATGGCTCCAACCGCCCCGTGCGATACATGCTGCAGCACCGCTTGTGACGATTCAAAATCGAAACCGGGCAATTGGAGCAAATTGGCAAGAACACGCAATACTTTCCATGCAGGTCGTGTATCTGCCAATGGTTTCACCACTGCATGGAAACTCTGAAGCAAGCCTTCTGCGTTCGCGAACGTACCTGACGTTTCAGTAAACGGAGCAATGGGAAGCAATACATCGCTGATATCAAGATTGGCTTTGAACGGACTCAAGGTAACAACCATCTCGGCTTTTAACAGGTTAAGAGCGCTCACAGCACCTTGTGCCGAGTCGAAAGCAGGTTCTGTGTTCAAAAGCAGAACCGCTTTTAAAGCGCCAGACAACATCTGACCTGCATTGAGACCATTTTGCCCCGGTAGTGCACCTACCCATTGCGCGCCAACCGTATTCGCTGCTTCAGTGAGGTACCCAACCGTAGCACCGGTCTGACTCCCTATCCAATTTGCAAGGCTCAACAAACTCGACGCCTTTGCGGAATGCGCAGCCGCATTTCCCAACAACACAGCTTTGCGATCTCCACTCAACAGCGACTTCGCTATCGCTTGCGATTGAGGTGTGACTTTTCCTGCAACTGGTGCCTCCACACCTTTTTCAGCAGCAATAGCCGCAGCAATATCCGCAATAGCTTGTACCCAGTCAGAAGCATTGCTAATCAGCGTATTGGCAATTGGCATAGCCCAATCAACTGTCTGTTCTGAGACCACATGTACTGCGCAACCCATCTTCACCGCTTGGCGAATACGCTGAGCAAACAACGGATGGTCTTTGCGCAAGTTCGAACCAATCACCAGCACGCGTTGCAACTGTGTGAGCGATGCAATGCTTGTACCCAAGTACCGGGCGCCAGGCGTCACTTCGAACTCTGCATTGCGGAGGCGATAGTCGATATTCTCGCTACCTAAACCTTTGACCAATGATGCCGCCAAGTGCAACTCTTCAACAGTACTGTGTGGGCTAACCAAAGCACCAATAGAGGACGCACCATGGGTCGTCTTGATTTGCTGCAAGCCATTGGCGACATACTCCAATGCGGTTTGCCAATCAACCGTCTTCCACTCCCCGCCTTGCTTCAACATGGGAGACGTCAGACGTTCCTCGCTATTGAGCGCTTCATAGGAGTAGCGGTCACGGTCAGCAATCCAGCACTCATTGACAGCGTCATTTTCCAAGGGAACGACGCGCATCACTTTGTGGTTCTTAACCTGCACAATCAAATTTGCACCAGTAGAGTCATGCGGACTTACCGACTTTCGACGTGATAGCTCCCAAGTCCGGGCGCTGTAGCGGAACGGCTTGCTGGTCAAGGCACCCACAGGACAAATGTCGATCATGTTGCCAGACAGTTCAGAGTCAACCGTATTGCCGACGAAGGTTTCGATCTCTGCATGCTCACCGCGGTGAGACATTCCCAGTTCCATCACACCTGCAATTTCCTGGCCGAAACGCACGCAACGGGTGCAATGGATGCAACGGCTCATCTCCTCCATGGAGATCAAAGGTCCCACATCCTTGTGAAACACCACACGCTTTTCCTCTTCGTAGCGCGAGGTCGATCCACCATAGCCCACGGCCAAATCTTGCAATTGGCACTCGCCACCCTGATCACAAATAGGGCAGTCCAGCGGGTGATTAATCAGCAAAAAC
>JBEANP010000145.1:0-7082 GCA_041165385.1 Pseudomonadota bacterium
CGTTGCGTGGCAAATAGCGCGCTAGCTCTGTGAGCGCCGTCTCGTACACGCCGCGCTTGAATTCAACGACCATGTCAAGGGGCACCCAATAATCGTTCCAGCGCCACGCATCAAACTCAGGATGATCTGTGGCGCGCAGATTCAAATCAGTGTCGAACCCCATCAATTGAAGTAAAAACCAAATTTGTTTTTGGCCTTTGTAATGGCCACGTGCATCGCGTCGTATGTACCTGTCTGGCACCTCGTAGCGCAACCAGTCTCGGGTACGGGCGACAACGCTTACATGCTCCGGTTGGAGTCCCACTTCTTCGTGCAGTTCGCGGAACATGGCCTGCTCCGGGGTTTCACCCCGGTCAATGCCACCCTGCGGAAACTGCCACGAGTGGGTACGTATGCGCTTGCCCCAAAATACCTGATTTTTCTGGTTGAGCAGGACGATGCCGACGTTGGGCCTAAAGCCGTCCCGGTCAAGCATAATCAAACCCCAATTTTTAAACTTCGTTCATTATGCACAGCACTTGCCCTGCATCAAGCGAAGAAGCCTCGATTTAGCCCCCATAAAGCCAACAGATTCGCGCCATGAAAGCATCTCAATTCCTTATTTCAACCCTTAAAGAAGCCCCCGCCGACGCAGAGGTGGTCAGCCACAAGCTGATGATGCGTGCCGGCATGATCAAAAAGCTGGGCGCTGGCATCTACAACTACATGCCCATGGGCCTGCGCGTGATTCGCAAGGTAGAAGCCATCGTGCGCGAAGAAATGAACCGCGCCGGAGCCATTGAGATGACCATGCCCGTGGTGCAGCCTGCTGAGCTATGGCAAGAGACCGGTCGTTTCGAGAAGATGGGCCCCGAGCTGCTGCGCATCAAAGACCGTCACGATCGCGACTTTGTGATCCAGCCCACCAGCGAAGAGGTAGTCACTGACATTGCGCGCCAGGAGATCAAAAGCTACAAGCAGTTGCCCAAAAACTTCTACCAAATTCAAACCAAGTTCCGCGACGAGCGCCGCCCCCGTTTCGGGCTGATGCGCGGGCGCGAGTTCATCATGAAAGACGCCTACAGCTTCGATCGCGACCAAGACGCCGCCAAAGCCAGCTACCAGGTCATGGCCGCTGCCTACCGCAAGATTTTTGACCGCTTTGGCCTGACCTACCGTGCCGTGGCTGCCGATAGTGGCGCCATTGGTGGAGACCTCTCCGAAGAGTTCCAGGTGATTGCCGCGACTGGTGAAGACGCCATCGTCTATTGCCCTGGCAGTGAGTATGCCGCCAACATGGAAAAAGCCGAGGCTTTTGCGCCATTTTTAGGTGATTTTGCGCCTGTAGCGCGCACCAGCCTTGCGCAAGCAGCTATGGAAAAAGTAGCAACGCCGGGTAAAAGCACCTGCGCTGATGTGGCTGAATTGTTGAATGTGCCGCTGTCTAGCACCGTCAAATCGCTGGTGCTAGCCACCGACGCCAAAGACGACATGGGCAACGTGACCAAAACGCAAGTGTGGCTGCTGCTGCTGCGTGGTGACCACGACATGAATGAAGTGAAGGTCGGCAAGTTGCCCGGGCTGGCGGACTTCCGCTTTGCCACCGTGCCGGAGATCGAGGTGCACTTTGGCTGCAAGCCCGGTTACCTGGGCCCCATCAACCTGCAGCAGCCCCTAAAGATCGTTGCAGACCGCGACGTGGCCATGATGGCGGACTGGATTTGTGGCGCCAACGAGGTGGATTTCCACATCACCGGTGTGAATTGGGGGCGCGACCTGCCCGAACCCGAGTTGGTGGCTGACCTGCGCAACGTGGTGGCGGGTGATGCCTCACCCGACGGCAAGGGCGTGCTGGCGATTGAGCGTGGCATTGAAGTGGGCCATGTGTTTTATCTGGGCACCAAATACAGCAAGGCTATGAACGCCACCTTTTTGGATGTGAACGGCAAGCCGCAGTTCATGGAAATGGGCTGCTACGGCATCGGCGTAACCCGCCTGCCCGCAGCGGCGATTGAGCAAAACCACGACGACAAAGGCATTATTTGGCCCGACAGTATTGCGCCGTTTACCGTGGTGCTGTGCCCCATCAGCCCGGACCGTTTCCCGGAAGTCAAAGCCGCCGCCGACAAGCTCTACGCCGAGCTGCTGGCTGCTGGTGTTGACGTCATTCTGGACGACCGCAATGAGCGCCCCGGTGCCATGTTTGCCGACTGGGAACTGATCGGCGTACCGCACTGCGTGAAGATTGGCGACCGCGGCCTGAAAGAAGGCAATGTGGAATACCAGCACCGCCGCGATGCTGCCGCCACGCTGGTTCCGCTGGCTGACATTGCGGGCAAGCTGCTGGCCAGCCTGAACGCATGAACTTGCCGCGGGTCAACCCTGGTTTGACCCGTCGCCGGAGTGCCTTGGCTACGATGGGCGGCCTAGGTGCCTGGAATGCGTTGGGGACTTTCTGCGGGTTGCTTGCAATTCCGCAAACTGCCGTTGCAGGTGCCCAGCAAGAAGAGCCGCTAATTGACTCCGTGCGCACTGCGCTTAGTTCGTCGGTGGCCAGCGCCGAGCCACCCGAGCCCGTATTCGTCAGCAGCGAAGCGCGCCTGCATTACATCCGCTGGAAGGTGGAGATGAACCAGCGCCTGGTGCAACGCAAATCTGACCTGCGCACGCTCCAAGAGCGCACCGAATTTTTGCAAACCGTTTGGTACAACAGCAAGCGCTCGCGTCTGGATGTGGATGTGGTGATGGGGCTGATTCAGGTGGAGAGTAATTTTCGCAAGCGCGCCATCAGCTCTGCTGGCGCACGCGGGTTCATGCAGGTCATGCCGTTTTGGACCCGGGTGCTGGCCGATGGCGATGCCAACCGCCTGTTTGACATGCACACCAATCTGCGCTTTGGCTGCGTGATCATGCGCCATTACCTGGACAGGGAGGGCGGTGACATATTTATGGCGCTAGGGCGCTACAACGGCTCCCGGGGCAAGCCGCAGTACCCCAACGCGGTGCTGGGGGCCAAGAGAGCCTGGGAATTTTCAGCCTAAACGACTGAAGCGATTTAGCTTCGGTTTGGGCCGAGGCTAAAGTAGATGGCTAGGCTTTGCTAAGCGCCTGCGCCAGCTCGCCGGACTCGTACATTTCCATCATGATGTCGGAGCCACCGATGAATTCGCCTTTGACGTACAGCTGGGGAATAGTGGGCCAGCTGCTGTATTCCTTGATGCCTTGGCGAATACCGTCGTCTTCCAGCACGTTGACGGTTTTGACAGACTTGGGGTCCACACCGCAGGCCTTCAAAATTTGAATCGCACGTCCAGAAAAACCGCATTGGGGGAAGCTGGCGGTGCCCTTCATGAATAGCAACACCTCGTTGCCCTTAACCAGTTCGTCGATACGTTGTTGTGCGTCGCTCATGTCAGTATTCCCATAGTCAAAAAATGGTCAGTGGCGAGGCAAAAGCCTGCCAGATCCCCCGATTATTCCACCCTCTGAGCCTCGGTGCTGCACCGACCCTACTGAGCGCGTGGTGAGTGGGGGCAAAACCGGCGTTCTTTTTTCCCGATAATCACGGCTTCACTCCACGTTGAATCATGAAAATCGAAAAAAACTCCGCTGTCACCCTGCGCTACAAAGTCACCGACCTGCAAGGCAAACTGCTTGACGAGAGCAAAGAACCCATGGTTTACCTGCACGGTGGCTATGGCAACACCTTTCCCAAACTCGAAGCCGCATTGGACGGCCAAGCGGTTGGCTTTCAAACCGTGGTGGAGTTGGCCGCCGAAGATGCTTTTGGCCTGCGCGATGAGGGCTTGATGCAAACCATCCCCAAAACCCAGTTTCCGCCCGGCGTGAAATTAGGCGGTCAGTTGGAAGGCCGTGCGGAGAATGGCCAGACCATCGTCTTCACGGTGCTCAAGATCAAGGGCCCCGAAGTGCTTTTGGATGGCAACCACCCCATGGCGGGCAAGGCGCTGCGCTTTAGTTTGGCAGTGACCGATATTCGCGCAGCCAGCGAGGAAGAAATCGCCCATGGGCACGTGCACGGCGAGCACGGTCATCACCACTGATTGCTATCAATTGTGTAGCTGGTTGCGCATGCCTATTGCGGCTGTTGCGCCAATTACGTGATTAACAGCATGAACACCCTGGAACAACTGCAAAGCGATGCTTTGCAAGGCGCAATTCGCCTGGACCTGTCCTGCAATCTCACTGCGGTGCCACCCGAGGTCTTCAGCCTGGCCGATACGCTAGAGGTGCTCAACCTCTCTGGGAATCAGCTAAGCAGTCTGCCGCCTGACTTGCCACGGCTGCACAAGCTCAAGGTAATTTTTTGCTCTGATAACCACTTTACAGAGCTGCCGGACGTTCTGGGCCAGTGCAGGGCGCTGCAAATCATTGGCTTCAAAGCCAACCGGATTGCCACGGTCAGCGGTGCCGCACTGCCGCCCGCACTGCGCTGGCTGATCTTGACCGACAACGTAATCACCCACTTGCCCATTGAACTGGGCCAGCGCCCCGCACTGCAAAAGCTGATGCTGGCAGGCAACCAGTTAAGTAGCTTGCCCGATAGCCTTGCGAACGCCACACGGCTAGAGTTAGTGCGCCTTTCGGCCAATGCACTCACGCAGGTGCCCGTGTGGCTGGGTGCGCTGCCGCGTCTGAGCTGGCTTGCGCTGGCGGGCAACCCGCTGGGCTGGCACAGGCCTGCGCCTGCTGCGCTGGTTACTGTGCCATGGTCGGCGCTGCAAGTGCAGGGCTTATTGGGGCAGGGCGCGTCGGGCCATATTTACCGGGTGCAGCAAGTGAGTGGCGCGCCGGGGACCATGCCAAGCCGCGGGCCAGATTGGGCGCTCAAAGTGTTCAAAGGCGCCATGACCAGCGACGGCCTGCCCGAGCACGAGCTGGCAGCCTGCCTGGCCGCCGGTCAGCATGCCGCCCTGTGCACGCCCAGCGCTGTGGTGCCGGACCACCCGCAGGGCGCGCAAGCGTTTCTGTTGCCACTTATTCCTGCAACCCACATCAACCTGGCTGGCCCGCCCAGCCTGCAGAGCTGCACGCGCGACGTGTACCCGACCAGCTTGCGCATCCCCGCAGCCACCGTGGTGCAAATGGCCCGTGCTCTGGCCACCGCATTGGCGCATTTGCACCAGCGCGGCGTGCTGCATGGCGATGTGTACGCCCACAACATTCTGTGGAACCCTGCTACGGGCGATGCGCTGCTGAGCGACTTTGGCGCGGCTACTTTGCTGCCGCTGGACGAGCCCGATGTGTGCCGGGCCTTGATGGCGTTGGAAGTGCGGGCGTTTGGGTGCTTGCTGGAAGAGTTGCTGGCGCACATGGAGCCTGTACAACCAGATTCACGCGATCTTGGCACCGTGATGCAAAAGTTGACTGCGTTGACTCAGGCTTGCTTGCTGGATACGCCATCTGCTCGTCCCAGTATGGATGACGTAGTGCTACATATTTAATAGCTGCTTACGCATATTCCACGAGGGCTGCAAGCCATTTCTAATTAAAAATGGGAGTGGCAGGCACACGCCTCGCCGTGGGCAGCGGCTACCAGGTCAGTCAAAATTCCGCAATGGTGTATGCCGTGGTTCCCAGAACACTGCTTGCGCAACAAAAGAAGCTGCTTTTCTAAAGCCTTCATGCTTTTCAGGCGGGCACGCACCCGGTCAAGCTGTTGGTCTACCAAGCGGTCCACGTCTGCGCAATGGGTTTCGGGTTGATCTAAAAACCCCAGCAACTCGGTGATGGCGGCCAATGGCATGTCCAGCGCCCTGCAGTGGCGAATGAACGACAGGCGCTCCAAGTGCATTTGGGTGTAGTCCCGGTAGCCGTTGTCGCGCCTGGCAGGTGCGGGTAGCAGCCCCTGCTTTTCGTAAAAGCGGATGGTTTCCACCTCGACACCGGTGGCGCTGGAGAGTTCTTTGATTTGCATATCCCCGCCTTGTGCTGAAATTAGTGTTTGACACTGTAGCGGCTCTAGGGTTTTAAATGCAGGCATTGCAACAAAACACTGCAATAAAACATTGAAAGGAAATGTATGTCTGCCCATTGCTGTGAGCACGAAGCGCCACCCGCCCACCACATTGTTAACCTGGGTCGCTACCGCACTATTTTGTGGATAGCGCTGGGGATCAATGCCGCCATGTTTTTTGTGGAAATTGCAGCTGGCCTCTCGTCTGGGTCGCTGTCTTTGATGGCCGACGCCATCGACTTTGCAGGAGATGCTTTGAACTACGGCGTGTCATTGGCCGTGCTGGCATCTGCTTTGGCTTGGCGTTCCCGCGCCGCGCTGGTCAAAGGCGTCTGCATGGTGGGCTTTGGGGTGTTTGTGCTGGTGCAGGCGGTTTTTTCCATGTGGCACAACAGCCCACCCGATGCGCCCCTGATGGGCGTGGTAGCACTTGTGGCACTGGTTGCCAATGTTGCAGTGGCCTGGATGTTGTATGCCTTTCGCGAGGGCGATGCCAATATGCGCAGCGTGTGGCTTTGCTCACGCAACGATGCCATCAGCAACATTGCGGTGTTGCTGGCGGCCATAGGCGTGTTTGGCACGGGCACCGCATGGCCTGACCTCGCGGTAGCAGCTTTGATGGCTGGTTTGGCACTGCACGGGGGCTACCAAGTGCTGCGGCAGGCGGTTCAGGAAATCAAGGGCTCGCCGGTGTCGGTGGCAGGCACTGGCTCGCACGGCCACTGAGCCGAAGTAGCCAGCCACTCCAACGCCGATTCGATGCCCTTTCCCGTGTAGGGCGTAACGATCTGGTGGCTGGTAGTGCGTGCAAATAGTTGCTCCACCGCGCTTGTCACCAGGGGTGAAACCCCCTCTTGTTGCATTTGGCGCTGTGCCTCAAGCATTTCTTTTTGCCGTCTAGCTGAATGCTCGATATGGGTGCTCACCATGGACTCCATCAATGCGCGCAGCGAGCCTTGGTCCACGTCGGACAAGATTGCGTGCACTTGTTCGCGCAGGCCACGCTTTTCCGCCGTCAGCAGGCATTCGATCGACAGCGCCTCCAGGCCTTTGGTAAAAATGCTGCGCAGCAACTTCAGTGCAGCGGCGTCGCCGGGCTTGTGCCCCACCACTTGGATGGGCGTTC
>JBEANP010000146.1:0-7064 GCA_041165385.1 Pseudomonadota bacterium
CGGTCATCCCCCGCATGTGGGGTGGCGAGACCACGGCCGACGAGCTGCGTCGCATTGCCGACGCTGCCGACAAGTACAAAGTACCCACCATCAAAGTGACGGGCGGCCAGCGCATCGACTTGCTGGGTGTCAAAAAAGAAGACCTGGTGGGCATCTGGAAAGACATAGGCATGCCCAGCGGTCACGCTTATGCCAAAGCCCTGCGCACGGTGAAGACGTGTGTGGGCTCCGAGTGGTGCCGCATGGGCACGCAAGACAGCACGCAAATGGGCAAAGACCTTGAGCGCGCCATGTGGCGCATGTACGCCCCGCACAAGGTCAAGTTTGCAGTGTCGGGCTGCCCGCGCAATTGCGCTGAAGCGGGCATCAAAGACGTGGGCATCATCGGCGTGGACAGCGGCTGGGAAATGTATGTGGCCGGCAACGGCGGCATCAAAACCGAGGTAGCGCACTTTTTGGTGAAGGTAAAAACCGCCGCCGAAGTGCTGGAATACACCGGCGCGTTTTGCGAGCTGTACCGCCAAGAGGGCTGGTACCTGGAGCGCACGGTGCATTACGTGAACCGCGTGGGCTTGGACTACGTCAAAAAGCGCATTTTGGAAGACCACGAGGGCCGCAAAGCCCTGTGGGAAAACCTGCAGTTTGCGTTAGACGGCGAGCCAGATCCTTGGTTTGACTTCAAGGACGCGCAAGTGGACACGCGCCAGTTCGAAACCGTGAAAGCTTAAGCACAAACCTGGGAATAAATGTATGCAACGCAGAACCGCAATCACACTGGCCGCAGCAGGCGCTCTGGGCTTGGCACTCCCGGCAGCCCAAGCGCAAGTACTGGACCTGAGCGATGCCATCAATAAAGCCGGACGCCTGCGCATGCTGAGCCAGCGCATGGGGAAAGCGTGGCTGGCACTGTTGCAAGGCGTCGAAAAAAATAGCGCGCAAATAGTGTTGGATAAATCCATGGCACTGTTCGACCGGCAATTGGTCGAGCTCAAGGCCTTTGCGCCCAATCCTGGCCTTGTGTCAACCTACAGTGCTCTAGAAGCAGCGTGGCAAGAATACAAAACCGCACTGGTGGGGAAAGCACCTTCTCGTGAGGCTGCATCCTCACTCTTGCAACTCGATGCCAAAGTGCTGGCACTGGCGCACCAAGGCACCGTGCAATTTGAGTCCGCACAGGCCAAGCCCGTGGGCAAGCTGGTCAACATTGCTGGGCGCCAGCGCATGCTCAGCCAACGCATGGCCAAGTTTTATCTGGCCAATGCGCTGCCAGTGGATGCCAAGTTTGCAGTTGCGGAAATAGCCAAAGCACGTACCGAATTTGGCAGTGCCATGGACGTATTACGCAATGCACCAGAGGCTACCCCCCGTATTAAAGAAGAGCTGACATTGGCCGACGGGCAGTGGGTGTTTTTTGATGCCGCACTGCAGCGGCTGGAAACGGGTGCCCAGAGCTCCAAGTCCATGACAGAGGTGTTTGTAGCCAGTGAAAACCTGCTCTCGGTCATGGACCGAGTCACCGGGCTGTACGCTGCAGTAAGAACTTAAGCACTGCATAAAAATAGCAACTCGAAAGACCGATATGACCGAATGGACCCTGATCTGCACATTGGAAGACATCCCCGTCCTGGGCTCGCGCCGCGTAGAGCGCGCGAGTGGGCTGGACGTGGCCGTATTTCGTAACAGCCAAGACGAAGTGTTCGCCCTGCTAGACCGTTGCCCCCATAAAGGCGGCCCCTTAAGCCAAGGCATCGTGTTTGGCACCAGCGTGGCCTGCCCCTTGCACAACTGGACCATTGGCCTGTGCGACGGCCAAGCCAGCGCACCCGATGAAGGCTGCACCCCCAAGTTCAGCGTCAAGTTGGACAACGGGCAAGTATTCCTGAAGAACGCCGAGCTACTGAACCACGCCACTGACCTGGTGCGCCCGATTGCAGGCCCTGCCCGCCGCAGCGCAGCAGCATGAAAGAAACTCGCTCTACCTGCCCCTACTGCGGTGTGGGCTGCGGCGTCATCATTCAATCTGAGGGCCAGCAAATCACCGGGGTCCGTGGCGACCCGGACCACCCGGCCAACTTCGGGCGGCTGTGCTCAAAAGGCAGCACGCTGCACCTCACCGCCACCCAAGAGGTCACCCTGCAGAGTCGCTTGCTGCAACCCCTGCAGCGCCTGCAGCGCGGTGGTACCACGCAGGCCGTGGGCTGGGAAGCAGCGCTGACCGGGGCAGCAGACAAGTTTGCACAGGTGATTCGCGACCACGGGCCTGATGCTGTGGGCTTTTACGTGAGTGGCCAATTGCTGACCGAAGACTATTACGTTTTCAACAAGCTGGCCAAGGGCCTGATTGGCACCAACAATATCGACACCAATTCGCGCCTGTGCATGAGCAGCGCGGTGGCAGGCTACAAAAAGACGCTGGGCGCCGATGCACCCCCCGCCTGCTACGACGACGTCAACCACGCGCAAACCATTTTTATCGTCGGCTCCAACACGGCCTACGCGCACCCTATTTTATTCAGGCGCATCGAAGACGCCAAGAAAAACAACCCCGCGTTGAAGATTGTGTTTTGCGACCCCCGCCGCACTGATACGGCCGAGATTGCGGATTTGTTTTTGCAAATCCAGCCCGGCACCGACGTGATGCTGTTCAACGGCATGCTGCACCTCATGCTGTGGGAAGGCTGGGCCAACCCCGAATACATCCGCAACCACACCAACGGCTTTGATGCCATCAAAGCCACCGTGCGCGACTGCACGCCCGACGCGGTAGCGGCCGTGTGCGGCATTAGCAAAGACGATCTGCTGCAGGCCACCCGCCTGTTTGCCCAGTCCACCGCCACGCTAAGCCTGTACTGCCAGGGGCTGAACCAGTCCAGCAGCGGCACTGCCAAAAACATGGCGCTGATCAACCTGCACTTGGCCACCGGCCACATCGGCAAACCCGGCGCAGGCCCGTTTTCACTGACCGGCCAGCCCAACGCCATGGGCGGGCGCGAAGTAGGTGGCCTGGCCAACCTGATGTCGGCCCACCGCGACATGGCCAACCCCACGCACCGCGCAGAAGTGGCCGCGCTGTGGGGCGTGCCCTCTGTGCCTGACAAACCCGGCAAAACTGCTGTGGACATGTTTCAGGCCGCAGCCGATGGCGAAATTAAAGCCCTGTGGATTGCCTGCACCAACCCCGCGCAAAGCATGCCCGACCAAGCCACCGTGCGCCGCGCCCTGGAGCGCGCCGAGTTTGTGGTGGTGCAAGAGGCATTTGCCAACACCGCCACCTGCCGCTATGCCGACCTGCTGCTGCCCGCAACAACCTGGGGCGAAAAAGAAGGCACGGTCACCAACAGCGAGCGCCGTATCTCCCGCGTACGCGCCGCGGTACTGCCACCCGCACCCCCCGGCGTAACCGACAACGGCCCCCGCCATGACTGGCAAATTGGCATCGACTTTGCACAGCTGCTGGAAAAGCGCCTTGCCGCTCGCCCCGAGCAAGTCGAAGGGTCCTTGTTCCCCTACACCTCCCCAGAATCTATCTGGAGCGAGCACCGCGAATCCACCCGGGGCCGCGACCTCGACATCACTGGCATGGACTACGCCACGCTGGAAGCCACGCCCATGCAATGGCCCATGCCTGAGGGCACATCGCAGGGCAAAGTGCGCTTGTATGAAGACGGCGTATTCCCCACAGCCGACGGTCGCGCCAACTTTGCCAACGTGCAGTACAAACCGGTGGCCGAACCACGCGAATCGCGCTACCCGTTCTCCCTGACCACCGGCCGCCTGCGCGACCAGTGGCACGGCATGAGCCGCACCGGCACGCTGGGCCGTCTGTTCGGCCATGTGCGCGAACCGGCCCTGCAAATGCACCCGCAAGACATGGTGCGCCGCCTTTTAAAAGAAGGCGACCTGGTGCATGTGACCAGCAAGCGCGGCAGCATTGTGGTGCCGGTGCAAGCCAGTACCGACATGGGCCTGAGCCAGGTGTTCATGGCCATGCACTGGGGTGAGGAATATTTAAGCGGCGTCAGCGCCACCGGCCAGCGGTTGGCAGGCGTAAATGCGCTCACCACATCGGCCTATTGCCCAGACTCCAAGCAGCCCGAATTCAAACACTCTGCAGTCAAGGTACTCAAGGCCGAAATGCCCTGGACCCTGCTGGCCATGGCCTGGCTACCTGCAGACCGTGCACTTGCTGCACGCACTGCGCTGCAGGCACTCATGGCGCAGTTTCCGTTTGCCAGCTGCACGCTGTTTTCCAACGGCAACAGCGAGCAAGAGCGCACGGGCGTGCTGTTTCGCGCAGCCAGCCACGAGGCAGCAGCAGCGCCAGTGCTGGAACAGATTGAAGGCCTGCTGGGCTTGACCGGCCCCAAAGTGCTGCGCTATGCCGACACCCAACGCGGCCAGCGCCGCGCCATGCATTTGCAGGACAGCGATGCGGGTGTCACGCTGGAGGGCTTTTTGCTGGCCGGTGACACCAGCGCGCAAGCCTGGATTACCACCGTGCTGCAAGACACCCTGCCCGCCCAAACCTATGGCCGAGCCCTGCTGGTTCCGGGTGCCAAGCCCCCAGTGGCTGTGGTGTCCAGCGGCAAAGTGGTGTGCACCTGCTTTAACGTGACCGACGTGGCCATTGAAGCGCAGCTGAAACAGTGCACCGGCTCTGACAAAGAGCGCCTGGGCGCGTTGCAAGGCACTTTGAAGTGCGGCACCAACTGCGGCTCCTGCGTGCCGCAGTTGCAGCGCATGGTCAGGGCCAGTCACAGTGCCCCCACGCTTGTCGCTGCGGCATAAGCTCATAGCCCAAAGTCATCAAGGCTGGCGGACAATCCATCCATGGGCATTGGCAAATACATCAAAGAAATCGGACGTGGCAAAGACGGCGCGCGCGCACTCAACCGTGAGCAAGCAACTGACCTATTCGGCCAAGTGCTCGATGGTTCTGTAACGGATCTGGAGATTGGCGCGTTTTGCCTTGCCATGCGCATCAAAGGCGAAACCGCTGAAGAAATGGCAGGATTTCTGGATGCCACCAGCCAGCGTATGGCGCTGGTGCCAGTGGGCAGCACGCCGGTGGTCAGTATTCCCACCTACAACGGCGCACGCAAACTGCCGGTGCTCACGCCCCTGCTGGCGCTGCTGCTGGCGCGCGAGGGATTGCCCGTGCTGATGCACGGCACGGCTACTGAATCCAGCCGTGTTTTTACGTCAGAAGTACTGGCAGCCCTTGACATACCTGCGCAAGCAGCTATTAAACCTATAGCAAATGGCGCGGTGCATTTTGTGCCCACTGCGGTGCTGTGCCCGGGTTTGCAGCGCCTGCTGGATGTACGCCGCGTGGTGAATTTGCGCAACCCGGCGCACAGCCTGGTCAAGCTGATGAACCCCTGCGCTGGCAAAAGTTTGATCGTCAGCAGCTACACCCACCCGGAATACGCCATCTCCATGGCCGAGACGTTTGCCCTCATGCACAGCAACGCCCTGCTGATTCGCGGCACTGAAGGTGAGGCCGTAGCCGACCCACGCCGCACCCCCAAAATGCAGGCATTTTTAAACGGTCAAGCCACCGACCTGCAGGCCTACCAAGCGGGCTCGCTCACAGAGCTACCTAATTTGCCGCAGTCCATTGATGCCATCAGCACAGCGGCCTACATTCGCAGCGTGATGGACGGAGCACAGCCTGTGCCAGCGCCAATTGCCCAACAAGTGGCCCATATATTGCATTTGGTTGCAGCACTATGAAATACGACCTATCAAGCGCCCCCGAGCGCGGCCAAGTCACCCTGGTAGGCGCAGGCCCTGGCGACCCAGACTTGCTCACCCTTAAAGCGCTCAAAGCCATTCAGGCCGCTACCGTGCTGTTGGTAGACGATTTGGTGAACGAGGCCATCGTGGCCATGGCATCGCCCGCAGCGCGCGTGGTGCACGTTGGCAAGCGTGGAGGCTGCAAGTCCACACCGCAATCGTTCATCGAAAAACTCATGCTGACAGCCGCCCTTGAGGGCGAAAACGTGGTGCGCCTCAAAGGCGGCGATCCGTTCATGTTTGGTCGTGGTGGCGAAGAGGTCGAAAGCCTGCAAGCCGCCGGTGTGCGTGTGGCTGTGATCAACGGCATTACCGCCGGGCTGGCAGCCGTCACGTCTCTGGGCGTGCCTTTAACGCACCGTGAATACGCCCACGGAGTGGTATTTGTCACCGGCCACGCCAAGCCTGGCGACACCGGCACCGACTGGCACCTGCTGGCCCAAACCGCACACCAGGCCAAGCTGACGCTGGTGGTCTACATGGGCATGAGCGGTGCCGAGCGCATCCAAAACGAAATGCTCAAGGGCTTGCCCGCCAACACCCCAGTCGCCATTATTCAAAACGCCAGCCTGCCACAGCAGCGCCAAGCCGTGTGCAGCCTGTCGCAACTGCACGCTACTATTGTTCGAGAGCAACTGGCCAGCCCCAGCGTGATCGTGGTGGGCGATGTGGTCAGTGGTTTGATGGCGCTTGCCCAGTCCAGCCTCGCGACCAAGGTAGCTTGACGGCATAGTTGGTGCGTTTACAGGGGCTATCTGAATAGTCCACACCATTACACTGCTGTTCATGCACAGTTTTGATGTCGTGATCGTAGGTGCCGGGGCCGCCGGTTTGTTTTGCGCTGGAGTGGCGGGCCAATTGGGCCTGAAGGTGTTGGTACTCGACCACAGCGAGAAAGTGGCCGAAAAAATTCGCATCTCTGGGGGCGGCCGCAGCAACTTTACCAACGTGGACGTGAGCGCGGCCAACTTCATCAGCGACAACCCGCGCTTTGCCAAATCTGCCCTGTCGCGCTACGCCCCGGCCGACTTTGTGGCGCTGGTTAAACAGCACAACATTGCGTTTCACGAGAAGCACAAAGGCCAGCTGTTTTGTGACCGCTCAGCCGAAGACATCATCACCATGCTGCTGGCAGAATGCGCCGCAGGTGGCGTGGAGCGCTGGCAACCCTGCAAGGTAAAAAACATAACATTTTTGGCCTCTAGCCCCCATGGATCATGCGTAAGCAGCTACGAAATTGATAGCGATCGTGGGCGCATTCACTG
>JBEANP010000147.1:0-7036 GCA_041165385.1 Pseudomonadota bacterium
CTACCAAGGCTGCCAGCGACTCTTCGCGCAGGCTCTCAAACATGCCGCCTTGCACGATGCCAAAAAGTGCGTTGGGGTTGTTCAGGCGGGCAAACTCGTCTTGGCTGCGCTTGGCCCAGCGCAGGCTCATTTCCATAGAGGTGCGGGCTTCGCGCTCGGTGGTAATGTGACCTGCCGACTTGTCGCCTTGGTAGTAAGGCGTGCATTCGTCGAGCTGCATCACAATGTCGGAGTTGAGCGTGGTCTGGATTTGCATGCTCACCTCGGGCGACATGAACAGCTTGTCGCCATTCACCGGGCTGGAGAAGTGCACGCCTTGCTCGGTGATCTTTCGCATCGCGCCCAGGCTCCACACCTGAAAACCACCCGAGTCGGTGAGGATGGGCTTGTCCCACTTTTCAAACTGGTGAAGGCCACCAAAGCTTTGCATCACCTCAGTACCGGGGCGCATCCACAGGTGGAAGGTATTGCCCAGAATGATCTGCGCGCCCATGTCGTGCAGGCTGCGCGGCATCACGCCCTTGACCGTGCCATAGGTGCCCACCGGCATGAAGATGGGGGTTTGTACGACGCCGTGGTTGAGCGTGAGCGTGCCGCGGCGGGCATGCGAGCCTTGGTAGGCGCCATCAGGTTTCGCGGGGTCGGCGGCAAGTAGGTCGAATTTGAGCATGTCGGGATTTTACTTTTTAAATCGCCTTACATTTAAATCTGCTTTACTTTATACTTTCCTTTACTTTTGGACTAAGGAGGGCGTCATGTCCACAATCATTGTCGATGCCGTGGTGTCCAGCAAAGGCCAGGTCACCCTGCCTGCTGCCATGCGCGCCAAGTTGGGCATCGTTCCGGGTTCGCACATCCAGTTTGAGCTGCGGGACCGCGAGCTGGTGATTAGGCCGGAGCTGCCGATGAGTGCCTACCGCGGCATTTTGAAAAAATACAACCTCGACCCTGCGGACCTGGTCATTGTGAAAGACCCCTACAAGGACTATGAATGAATCTGGTGGA
Source organism: Pseudomonadota bacterium (assembly GCA_041165385.1). Lineage (GTDB taxonomy): Bacteria > Pseudomonadota > Gammaproteobacteria > Burkholderiales > Burkholderiaceae_C > Allorhodoferax. The sequence continues at coordinate 1,006 of JBEANP010000147.1, forward strand.
TTCCTCTGGGTGGATTGAGTATTTGCAAGACACGGATCGTGCAGACCTGTTCGCTCCTGCCATTGAAGACCGCGCCGCATTGTTGGTGCCTGTCATTGCCTTGTTTGAAGTCCACCGCGTGCTCTTTCGCAAAGTGCCATCCGAGGTAGTGGATGTCTGCCTGAATGTGATGCGACTTGGCCGAGTGCTCGACATTACCGATGCACGCGCCGTGGCCGCCGCCGAAATTGCACAACGCCACAGACTGGCGATGGCCGACGCCATGATGTACAGCCTGGCGCAGGAGCTGGGTGCCACTTTTTGGACGCAAGACGTGGATTACCAAGGTTTGCCCGGCGTCAACTACTTGGCCAAGCCCTGACCTCGCTCCATCGTTAGCTCAAGCCTGCCGCTCCAGCAGCATGGCGTCGCCATAGCTGAAAAAACGGTATTCGCGGGCAATCGCTTCGCGGTACAGCGTCATGATGGGGTCGTAACCCGCAAACGCGCTCACCAACATCATCAGGCTCGACTTCGGCAGGTGAAAGTTGGTCACCAGCACGTCGATCAGCTTGAACTCAAACCCCGGCGTGATGAAGATGGTGGTGTCGCCGCTGGCAATGCCTGTTTGGGCCCAGCTCTCCAGCGTGCGCACCGTCGTCGTCCCCACCGCCACCACGCGGCCACCACGCGCCTTGCAGTCGGCAATGGCTTGTTGTGTCGCGGCAGGCACTTCGTACCACTCGCTGTGCATCTGGTGCTCGGACAGGTTTTCGGTTTTCACCGGCTGGAAGGTGCCGGCACCCACATGCAAGGTCACATGCGCGCGCTGCACGCCCATGGCGTCGAGTTGTGCCAACAGGGCTTCGTCAAAGTGCAGGGCGGCGGTGGGCGCGGCCACGGCGCCGGGGTTCTTGGCGAACACGGTCTGGTAGCGCTTGGCATCTTCGGCCGAGTCGGTGTGGGTGATGTAGGGCGGCAGCGGCACGTGGCCGTGGCGCTCCATCAGGGTGTAGGGCGTGTCGCCCGCGTCGTTGCTCAAGACAAAACGGTACAGAGGGCCTTCTGCATTGGGCCAGCGGCCGAGCATAGTGGCGCACAGGCCATCGTCCTGTCCTGGCGCGCAAATCAGCTTGATGGTGGCACCCACCTCGGGTTTCTTGCTCACGCGCATGTGCGCCGCCACTTGGTTTCCACTCAGCACGCGCTCGACCAGCAACTCCACCTTGCCGCCAGTCGCCTTTTCGCCAAACAGGCGCGCGTTAATGACCTTGGTGTCGTTAAACACCAGCAGATCTCCTGACTTCAGCAATGACGGAAGTTCACGAAAAATGCGATCAACCGAGGGGCTTTGGCGACCATCCAACAGACGCGAGCTGCTACGCTCAGGCGCGGGGTGCTGGGCAATCAGGTTTTCGGGGAGAACGAAATCGAAGTCGCTCAAGGTGTACGTGCGCACCTTATTCAACCTTGGCCCCCGAGGCCTGCACGATGCCCTTCCACTTGGCGTAGTCGGCTTTGAGCAGGGTGGAAAACTGCTCTGGCTTCATGGCTTGGGGTTCCGCGCCTTGAGCCGCAATGGCAGCTTTCACTTCGGGGCTGGCCAACAACTCATTCACCTTGGTGTTCATGGTGGTCACGATGGCGGCCGGGGTGCCTGCGGGCATGAACAGGCCATACCAGGTGGCCACATCAAAATCTTTGTAGCCGGATTCCGCCACCGTCGGCACGTCTGGCAGCGAACTGCTGCGTGCAGCGGAGGTGACCGCCAGGGCGCGCAATTTGCCTGCCTTGAGTTGGGCAATCGCCGAGGGGAGCGACGACACCAGCAAGTCCACATTACCTGCCAGCGCGTCCATCAATGCGGGGTTCGACCCCTTGTAGGGGATGTGGCGGATATTGATGTTGGCAGCTTTTTCAAACAAATGGCCCGCCAGGTGGATGGTGGTGCCGTTGCCGGGCGACCCATAGGTGATGGTGTCAGGCGCAGCCTTCGCTGCGGCCACCACATCGGCCAGCGTTTTGAAGCGTGAGTTGGCGGCGGTGGCAATCACCACCGGGGTGTAGGCCACGTGGGCCACCGCCACCAAGTCTTTGGTCGGGTCCCAGGGCAGGTTTCCGTAGAGCCAGGGGCCAACCACTAGGTTGTCTTTCTGGCCCATCACCATGTCGTAGCCGGTAGGGGCTGCTTTGACCGCCTCACCGATGCCAATGGTGCCGCCAGCCCCGGCCTTGTTGTCGGGCACCACCGTCCAGTGGTTCACTTCGGTGAGTTTGTTGGCAATCAGGCGCGACAAGATGTCGGTGCCGCCGCCGGGGGGAAAGGGGATAACCAAGCGCACTGCTTTACTGGGGTAGGCGGTGCCTTGGGCAAGGGCGACTTGGGGCAAGCACGCCGCAGCGGCGAAGAGCGCGATGGAGCCAGCCTGGGCAATGGGGGCAATGAGTTTTTTGAGCATAGCGTTCAAGTTTAGCAACCCCAACGCACGGCACAATGCGCATATGCCCGCCCCCGTTCTCAAGCCGCTGCCCGTTTCTGCACCCCAAAAAGCGCTCGAAAAACTCGGGCTAAAGCGCGACATCGACTTAGCCCTGCACTTGCCACTGCGCTACGAGGACGAAACCCGTATCAGCAAGCTGCGCGACGCCCGCGATGGTGACCATATCCAGATAGAAGCCCGCGTGATGGCCTGCGAGGTGAGCTACCGGCCCCGCCGCCAACTGGTGGTCACAGTGGACGACGGAAGCGATACCTGCACGCTGCGGTTTTTCAGCTTTTATCCCTCGCAGCAAAAGGCTTTGGCGGTGGGCAACAAAGTGCGGGTGCGGGGCGAAATCAAAGGCGGCTTTTTGGGCCGCACCATGCTGCACCCCGCGTTTAAAGCGGCAGGCGGTGACCTGGCTACGGCGCTCACCCCCATCTACCCCACCGTAGCCGGTTTGCCGCAGCCGTATTTGCGCAAAGCGGTGCTGGCGGGGCTGGCACGCGCTGAGCTGTCGGATACCTTCGCGCCCGGTGATTTAAGCGTTCTAAATAAGCATATTGGATCGCAGCCCCTGTGGACACTGCGTGATGCGCTATCATTTTTGCACCATCCCGCACCCGATGTGTCGCTGGACACACTGATGGACCACACCCATCCGGCCTGGCAGCGCCTCAAAGCCGAAGAGCTGCTGGCCCAGCAACTCAGCCAGTTGCAAAGCCGCCGCGCCCGTGCAGCTTTGCGTGCGCCGGTACTGCAAATGCCATTGCCTGAGCCTGCCGATTCGCTGCACCAGCGCTTGCTGGCGGTGCTGCCGTTTGGCCTGACCAACGCCCAGCGCCGCGTGGGGGCCGAGATTGCCAACGACATGGCGCGCAAAGTGCCCATGCACCGCCTGCTGCAAGGCGATGTGGGCGCGGGCAAAACTGTGGTGGCCGCGCTGGCTGCGGCCATTTGCATGGATGTGGGCTGGCAGTGCGCGCTGATGGCCCCCACCGAAATTTTGGCTGAGCAACACTTTCGCAAATTGCTGGGCTGGCTGGAGCCGCTGGGCATCACCACCGCATGGCTCACTGGCACCCAAAAAGCCAAAGAGCGACGCGCCATGCTGGCCCTGATCGAGAGCGGTGAGGCCCAACTAGTGGTGGGTACCCACGCCATCATCCAGGACAAAGTGCACTTTAAAAATCTGGCCCTGGCCATCATCGACGAGCAGCACCGCTTCGGCGTTGCTCAGCGCTTGGCCCTGCGCAACAAACTGCACCATGACGATATGGAGCCGCACCTGCTCATGATGACGGCGACCCCAATTCCCAGAACCCTGGCCATGAGCTACTACGCTGACCTGGACGTATCCACACTGGACGAGTTGCCCCCGGGCCGCACACCCATCGTCACCAAAGTGGTGAACGAAGCGCGGCGCGATGAGGTGGTAGAACGCATCCGCGCCCAAATCACACAGGGCCGCCAGGTGTATTGGGTGTGCCCTTTGATTGAGGAAAGCGAAGCGCTGGACCTGACCAATGCCACCCAGACCCACGCCGACCTGGCCGAAGCGCTGCAAGGCACCGTGCGCAACGATGGCCAGCCGGTGCTGATAGGCCTGCTCCACTCGCGCATGCATGTGGACGACAAAAAAGCCGTCATGGGCGCATTCACCGCCGGGTTGATGTCGGTGCTGGTTAGTACTACGGTTATTGAGGTGGGCGTGGATGTGCCCAATGCTTCGCTGATGGTGATAGAGCATGCAGAGCGCTTTGGCCTATCGCAGCTGCACCAGTTGCGTGGGCGGGTGGGGCGGGGCGCTGCAGCATCGGCCTGCGTGCTGCTGTACTCCACGGGCGACGCACCGCGACTGGGCGAGGCCGCGCGTGAGCGGCTCAAGGCCATGGCCGAGACCAATGACGGTTTTGAGATTGCCCGGCGCGATCTGGAGATTCGTGGGCCTGGCGAGTTTTTGGGCGCGCGCCAGAGTGGCGAGGCTATGCTGCGCTTTGCCAATTTGGCGGAAGACGCCGAGTTGCTGGACTGGGCCCGCAAAGAGGCCCCCATGTTGCTGGACCACCACCCCGCACTGGCCGATAAGCATGTGCTGCGCTGGCTGGGCACCAAGGCAGAATATTTAAAGGCCTAATATGCCAACACCATTGGCCCTTCAATCCAACTCCACTTACAGGACTTGACCCTATGTCACACCAAGCCAATTACCTCAGCAAAAAAATGTCCGCGTCTGACGCTGTGCGCCTGGTGCGCAATGGCGACGCCATCGTGGTGTCTACCGGCGTGGGCGAGCCGCCATCGCTGCTGACCGCCTTGTCCGAGCAGCGTCGCGACTTCACGGGCGTGCGCGTGTCGCAGGTGCTGGGTATGCGCAAATATGGCTACTTGGACCCCGAGACCACACAACACATTCGAAATGTGGCCTATTTCTATGGTGGAGGAACGCGAGCCGGCGGTCAAGAAGGCTGGGTGGACTTTGTGCCCAACTATTTTTCCGAAATTCCGGTGCAAATTCAGCGTGGACAGATTCCGGCCGACGTGGTTTTCAGCATGGCCTCACCCATGGATGCGCACGGCTACTTCTCGCTGAGTCTTGGTGCTGACTACACCATAGCGGCCATTGCCAAAGCGCGTGCCGTGGTTTTGGAGGTGAACCCCAACGTGCCGTTTGCGTTTGGCAACTGCCATGTGCACATCTCGCAGGTGTCGGCGCTGGTGGAAAGCACGGAGCCGGTGATGTCGGTGGGCCTGCCCAAGATTGGTCCAGTGCAAGAGGCCATTGGCAAATACGTGGCCGACATGATTGACGATGGCTCCACACTACAAATTGGCTACGGTGGCATTCCCGACGCGGTGGTGATGCAGCTTACTGCCAAGCGCGACCTGGGTATCCACACCGAAATGATTGGCGACGGCATCATGTCGCTGGTGGAAAGCGGCGCGGTTACCAACCGGCGCAAGAACTACCTGCCCGGCAAGATGGTGGCCACCTTTGCACTGGGCTCGGACAAGCTCTACCGCTTTTTGGACCGCAATCCGGGCATGGAAATTCACCCGGTCGATTTCACCAACGACCCGTTTCTGGCTGGGCAAAACGACAACCTGATTGCCATCAACGCCACGCTGCAAATTGACTTGCTGGGCCAGTGTGGCTCGGAGAGCCTGGGCTCCACACCGTATTCAGGCACCGGCGGCCAAAGCGACTTTGTGCGTGCGGCCAACCGCTCCAACGGCGGCAAAGCGTTTATCGTGCTGCCGTCCACCGCCAAGAACGACACCATCTCGCGCATCGTGCCAGTGCTGTCGCCCGGCACCCATGTGAGCACCAGCAAGAACGACATCAACTACGTGGTGACCGAGTTCGGCGTGGCCCAGTTGCGCGGCAAATCGGCCAAGCAGCGCGCGCAGGAACTCATCGGCATTGCCCACCCCAACTTCCGTGCAGAGCTGACCGAGCAGGCCAAGCGCTTGCATTTGCTTTAAGCCTTCTCAAGGCTCGCACCACCATGACCCTGACTGAACTCAAATACATTGTTGCCGTGGCGCGCGAGCGGCACTTTGGCAAGGCT
>JBEANP010000148.1:0-6965 GCA_041165385.1 Pseudomonadota bacterium
TTATCCACCGCCACCAGGTGCCTCGGATTTGCCGGGACTGGAAGTGGCGGGAGTGATTGAATCCGGTGACGCGCAAGTGTTAGCGGATGCAAATCTCAAGGTGGGTGATCGGATCTGTGCTTTGGTGGCTGGAGGTGGCTATGCAGAATTCTGCGTGGCACCAGTCGTCCAGTGTTTGCCAGTGCCCACGGGCTTGAGTGATGTGGAAGCTGCGTCTCTGCCAGAGACATTCTTCACGGTGTGGAGCAATGTGTTTGACCGCGGTCGCTTGCAAAGTGGCGAAACGTTGCTTGTGCAAGGAGGTACCAGCGGAATTGGCGTGACTGCCATTCAGTTGGCTAAAGCCATGGGTGCGACGGTGATCGCTACGGCGGGCAGCGATGAAAAATGCGCTGCGTGCCTCGCGTTAGGTGCCGATTTCGCTATCAACTACAAAACGCAAGATTTTCAGGCCGAGGCTTTGCGCTTGACCGATGGTCGTGGCGTGGATGTCGTTCTGGATATGGTGGCTGGTAGCTACGTGGCCAAAGAAGTGCAGTGCTTGGCAGAAGATGGCCGCTTGGTCATCATCGCGGTGCAAGGCGGTGTGCAAAGTGAGATCAATGCGGGTCTGGTGCTGCGCAAGCGGTTGACCATTACCGGTTCTACGCTGCGTCCTAGGCCCATAGCATTCAAGCAGGCGATTGCAAAGATGTGTTTGACTCGTGTGTGGCCTTTGTTGGAAGCTGGGCGTATCAAACCCGTGATTCACAGCATATTTGCTGCTGCGGATGCGTCGAAAGCGCATGCGTTGATGGAGACCAACCAGCATGTGGGCAAGATCGTTTTGAATTGGAGTGCAGCATGAAGAAAAAATTAATCGCAGGCAACTGGAAGATGAATGGTTCCTCCGCTTCCAATGACGCCTTAATCAAAGCCTTGATTGCTGGTACGACGCTGGGTGACTGCCAAGTTGCAGTGTGTGTGCCTGCTCCGTACCTGGCGCAGGTGCAGGGCTTGGTGGCTGGGTCGGGCATTGATGTGGGTTCGCAGGATGTGTCTGAGCATGAGTCGGGCGCCTACACCGGTGAAACGTCAGCGGCGATGTTGAAAGACCTTGGCGTTCGGTATGCCATTGTTGGCCATTCCGAGCGTCGCCAATACCATGGCGAAACAGATATTGTTGTGGCACTTAAAGCACAGCGCGCCTTGTCGGCAGGTGTTACGCCGATCGTCTGCGTGGGCGAAACATTGGCAGAGCGCGAGGCGGGATTAACAGAAGAAGTTGTCAAGCGACAACTCGCGGCGGTGATCCATACCAACGGCCATTGCATCAGCGAAATTGTGGTGGCTTACGAACCTGTCTGGGCCATCGGTACCGGTAAAACAGCGAGCCCAGAGCAAGCGCAGCAGGTGCATGCTGTCTTGCGCGGCCAGCTCAAAGCGGCAACAGAACACGCAGATCGCGTGCATATTTTGTACGGTGGAAGCATGAATGCAGCAAATGCACAGCAGCTTTTGTCGCAGACCGATATTGATGGTGGTTTGGTTGGCGGTGCTTCGCTCAAGCCACAAGATTTTTTAACGATTATTGCCGCAGCCCGCTAGGGTATTGCGTAACCAGCTATAAATTTAGGAGTAAAAATGAATATCGTCGTCACTATTATTTTGACTGTACAAATGTTGTCCGCACTGGGCATGATTGGTCTCATTTTGGTCCAGCACGGAAAAGGTGCCGACATGGGGGCTGCGTTTGGCAGCGGTGGTTCGGGGAGTTTGTTTGGTGCGAGTGGAAGTTCCAATTTCCTTTCGCGTACAACCGCGATTTTGGCAACTGTATTCTTTGTATGCACCTTGGCGTTAGCCTACTTCGGGAATGTGCGTCCAGCAAGTTCGAATAGCGTTTTGGAGGGTGCAGCAGTTGTAGCGCCAGTCACGACTGATGCAACCTCTGCGCCGGTAGTCGCGGCTTCGGGCGCAGCGCAAATTCCTGCCAAGTAATTGGCATTGCCCTTCTGAAGAAGGGATAAATTCAGGGTAAACTCTAAGTCTGTTTGGAAAGCAAAAAATCCGCAAGGAGCCTCACGCAATCCGAAGAATTAAAAGCCGCCGTCGTGGTGAAATTGGTAGACACGCTATCTTGAGGTGGTAGTGGCGAAAGCTGTGCGAGTTCGAGTCTCGCCGACGGCACCAGACAATTCCGCCTGCCCAGGAAAATGCTGGGCAAGGTCTTAACAGTGATCAGAATCTCAAGATGAACCTCGATCAATATTTGCCTGTCCTTTTGTTCATCTTGGTTGGTATCGGTGTAGGCGTGGTGCCCCAGGTACTTGGCTATATCCTTGGTCCGAATCGCCCTGATGCGGCCAAAAACTCCCCCTATGAATGTGGGTTTGAAGCGTTTGAAGACGCTCGAATGAAATTTGATGTGCGCTATTACTTGGTGGCCATTTTGTTTATTTTGTTTGATCTGGAAACTGCATTTCTATTTCCGTGGGCTGTATCGCTTAAAGAGATTGGTTTTGCGGGCTTTCTGATCGGTGCAGAGTTCGTGGCAGTGCTCACGATCGGCTTCGTCTATATGTGGAAAAAAGGCGCCCTAGACTGGGAGTAACAGCATGATTGAAGGTGTACTGAAAGAAGGCTTTGTCACCACGAGCTACGACTCGGTGATGAATTGGGCAAAAACCGGGTCAATCTGGCCCATGACATTTGGTTTGGCTTGCTGTGCTGTCGAAATGATGCATGCGGCCGCTGCGCGCTATGACATCAGCAGGTTCGGTTCGGAGGTGTTTCGTGCGAGTCCGCGCCAATCAGATTTGATGATTGTTGCGGGAACACTCTGCAACAAAATGGCTCCTGCTTTGCGCAAGGTCTACGATCAAATGTCAGAACCTCGCTGGGTGATCAGTATGGGTTCATGTGCTAACGGCGGGGGGTATTACCACTACAGTTACTCCGTTGTACGCGGCTGTGATCGCATTGTGCCTGTGGATGTGTATGTGCCCGGGTGCCCTCCTACCGCGGAGGCGCTGCTTTATGGAATTTTGCAGCTACAACAAAAAATTCGTCGCACTGAAACTATTGCTCGGGCCTAAGGTAATTTATGACCGTTTATTCCGTTAGGCCAGAAGCAATCCGCGATTCAGTTGCGTTGGCACTGGGCGACAAGGTAAAAAAAATATCGATTAGCCTCGGTGAGGTCACTGTGCAAGTAGCAGCCAGTGATTACCATGCGGCAGCACTCGCATTGCGTGATTCGTCTGGGTGCCAATTTGAGCAATTGATCGATTTGTGCGGCGTGGATTATTCTGAATATAAGGATGGAGCCTACGATGGCGCGCGCTACTGTGTCGTTACCCATCTCTTGTCGGTGAGTTTGAATCAGCGCCTGCGCCTGAAGGTGTTTGCTGAGGATGACAGTATGCCGTTGGTCGATTCCATCAATGACATCTGGAACTCTGCTAACTGGTTTGAGCGCGAAGCGTTCGACCTGTTTGGTATCGTGTTTGATGGGCATGACGATTTGCGCCGAATTCTTACCGATTACGGATTTATTGGTCATCCATTCCGCAAAGACTTTCCCACAACGGGCCATGTCGAAATGCGGTTTGATGCTGAGCGTGCACGCGTTGTGTACCAGCCCGTGACCATCGAAACCCGCGAAATTACCCCCCGAATCATTCGTGAAGATAACTACGGGGGCCTGCAATAAGCAGAGGCATGCATGGCTGAAATCAAGAATTACACCCTGAACTTTGGTCCGCAGCATCCAGCGGCCCACGGCGTGTTGCGGTTGGTGTTGGAGCTCGACGGTGAGGTTATTCAGCGCGCCGACCCGCATATTGGACTGCTGCACCGGGCTACAGAAAAGCTAGCAGAGAGCAAGACCTATATCCAGGCTCTGCCTTACATGGATCGCTTGGACTATGTGTCCATGATGAGCAACGAGCACGCTTACTGCTTGGCCATTGAAAAGCTTTTGGGTATTCATGTCCCTATCCGTGCGCAATACATCCGGGTGATGTATGCAGAGATTACCCGTCTGCTAAATCATTTAATGTGGTTGGGCTCGCATGGCAACGATTGCGGTAGCTCCACCATTTTGATATATACGTTCCGGGAGCGTGAAGATCTTTTTGACATGTATGAAGCGGCAAGTGGTGCTCGTATGCATGCCGCTTACTTTCGTCCGGGCGGTGTTTATCGCGATTTGCCTGACACGATGCCTCAGTTCAAAGCAAGCCGTATTCGGAACGCAAAAGGTGTTGCCGAGCTGAATAAAAATCGCCAAGGCTCGCTGCTGGACTTCATTGATGACTTTACTCAGCGGTTCCCTGCGTGTTTGGACGAGTACCATACCTTGCTGACAGAGAATCGTATTTGGAAGCAGCGCACCGTCAACATCGGTATTGTGACGCCAGAGCGAGCTTTGAATATGGGCTTCACTGGGCCTATGCTGCGTGGCTCCGGTATTGCTTGGGACTTGCGCAAAAAGCAGCCCTATGAGGTCTACGACAAATTAGATTTTGACATTCCGGTTGGAAAAACAGGCGACGTTTATGACCGCTATTTGGTGCGTATGGAGGAAATGAAGCAGTCCAACGGCATCATTAAGCAGTGCGTTGAATGGCTCAAAGCCAATCCGGGCCCAGTAATTACGGATAACCACAAAGTTGCAGCACCGTCACGAGAGTCGATGAAGACCAATATGGAAGGTTTGATCCATCACTTCAAGCTGTTCACCGAAGGTTTTCATGTGCCTGAGGGCGAAGCATATGCGGCCGTGGAGCATCCTAAAGGCGAGTTTGGTATCTATATCGTTAGTGATGGGGCCAACAAGCCTTACCGATTGAAAATTCGGCCACCAGGATTTGCCCACTTGGCGGGTTTGAATGAAATGGCAAAAGGCCACATGATTGCAGACGCGGTGTCAATTATTGGCACCATGGATATTGTTTTTGGAGAGATTGATCGATGATCTCCGACGCTACCAAAGCTCGCTTCGCTAAAGAAGTTGCCAAGTACCCATCTGACCAAAAGCAGTCTGCGGTGATGGCATGCCTGTCTATCGTGCAACAGGAACTGGGTCATGTCGGTACAGACAGTGAAAAAGTGATTGCCGATTATTTGGGCATGGCTCCAATGGCGGTACACGAAGTGACCACCTTTTACAACATGTACAACCAACACCCTGTTGGTAGATACAAGCTGAATGTTTGTACTAATTTGCCTTGCCAATTGCGTGATGGTACGAAGGCCCTCAAGCACTTGGAGGGAAAGCTGGGTATTCTGATGGGTGGCACGACTGCTGACGGCATGTTTACTTTGCAACAAAGCGAATGCCTTGGGGCTTGCGCTGACTCCCCTGTTTTGTTGGTGAATGACCGATCCATGTGCAGCTTTATGTCGAATGAAAAACTGGACCAATTGGTGGACGGTTTGCGCGCGGCGGAGGGCAAGTAATGAACGCTGAACAACTCCTGTCGCAATTTGGCTCCACCGGTGTGGAAACTTGCTTTCATGATCGCCACATCAATCCGCAAATCTATGCGGGCTTGAATGGTGCCAACTGGCGTCTCAAAGACTACGAGGCACGTGGCGGCTACCAGGCACTACGTAAAATTCTGGGTAAAGACGGTTCCGCACCAAATAGTGAAACTGGCATCGCGGGCATGACGCAAGACCAAGTCATTGCTACGGTCAAAGAATCTGCATTGCGTGGCCGTGGTGGTGCGGGTTTCCCCACCGGGCTCAAGTGGAGCTTCATGCCCCGCCAGTTTCCCGGTCAAAAATACTTGGTCTGTAACTCGGACGAAGGCGAACCCGGTACGTGCAAAGACCGTGACATCTTGCAATTCAACCCGCACATCGTGATTGAAGGTATGGCCATTGCGGCCTATGCCATGGGTATTTCGGTGGGTTACAACTACATCCACGGTGAAATTTTTGCAGCCTATGACAGGTTCGAAGAAGCACTGGAAGAGGCGCGAGCTGCAGGGTTGCTAGGCAACAACATTTTGAGTAGCAACTTCAGCTTCCAGTTGCACGCGGCCCATGGATTTGGTGCCTACATCTGTGGCGAAGAGACTGCCTTGTTGGAGTCACTGGAAGGCAAGAAAGGGCAGCCCCGTTTCAAACCACCATTCCCCGCCAGTTTTGGTTTGTATGGCAAGCCCACAACCATCAACAACACAGAGACATTTGCAGCTGTGCCGTGGATCATCCGCAATGGCGGACAGCCCTATCTCGAGTGCGGCAAGCCTAACAACGGCGGTACCAAGATCTATTCCATCAGCGGGGATGTGGAGCGTCCAGGCAATTACGAAATTCCCATGGGAACACCGTTTGCCAAGTTGCTCGAACTGGCAGGTGGTGTGCGTGCGGGGCGTCAGCTCAAAGCCGTTATTCCTGGTGGATCGTCGTCGCCCGTGTTGCCAGCAGCCATCATGATGGAATGCACCATGGACTACGACTCGATTGCCAAGGCCGGGTCCATGTTGGGCTCTGGCGCTGTTATTGTGATGGACGACAGTCGTTGTATGGTCAAGGCACTGCAACGCCTTTCTTATTTCTACATGCATGAGTCTTGCGGGCAGTGCACACCATGCCGCGAAGGCACGGGTTGGTTGTCCCGTATGGTTGATCGCATTGAGACCGGACATGGGCGACCCAGCGATATGGATTTGCTCGACAACGTGGCAGAGAACATTCAAGGGCGCACCATTTGCGCACTGGGTGATGCCGCCGCCATGCCGGTGCGCGCGATGATCAAGCATTTCCGACATGAATTTGAACACCACGTAGCGAACAAGACCTGCATGGTCCCCGCCTACGTCTAAGCGAGTGACAAGATGATTGAAATCGAACTCGACGGCAAGAAGGTAGACATTGTTGAAGGCAGCATGATCATGCATGCCGCAGACAAAGCAGGCACCTACATCCCCCATTTCTGTTATCACAAGAAGCTGAGCATTGCGGCCAAC
>JBEANP010000149.1:0-6950 GCA_041165385.1 Pseudomonadota bacterium
GTCGTTTAAATCGAAGCCTGCACCGCTCTTGACTTTGGCCGCCAGCTTTTGTGCGGCCTCCATATTGACCCCGGCGGTAACCTGCTCCACCAGCGCCAGAATGTCGCCCATGCCCAGAATACGGCCCGCGTGGCGCTCCGCATCGAACACTTCTAGTCCATCGAGCTTTTCACTGGTACCGGCAAACTTGATGGGTGCACCGGTCACTTGGCGCACGGACAAAGCCGCACCGCCGCGCGAATCGCCATCGGTTTTGGTCAGAATAATGCCGGTCAGTGGTAAGGCTTCCTTAAACGCCTTCGCCGTGTTGACCGCGTCCTGGCCCTGCATAGCGTCCACCACGAACAGGGTTTCCACCGGGTTCAGCGCGGCGTGCAGGCTCTTGATTTCCAGCATCAGCGCTTCGTCAATGGCCAGGCGGCCTGCGGTATCGACCAGCAGCACGTCAAAAAAGTGCTTTTTGGCGTAATCGAGCGCGGCCAAGCCAATATCGACCGGGTTTTGATCCGGGGTGCTGGGGAACCACTCGGCACCGGCCTGCGCCGTCACTGTCTTGAGTTGTTCAATAGCCGCCGGGCGGTACACGTCACCGGACACGGTAAGCACTTTTTTCTTGCGTTTCTCAATCAAATGCTTGGCCAACTTGGCCGTGGTGGTAGTTTTACCAGCACCTTGCAAGCCGGCCATCAAAATCACCGCGGGGGGCTGGGCTGCAAGATTGATGTCGCTCACGCCTTCGCCCATGGTGGCAGCCAGCTCGCGGTTGACGATGCTGACCAGCACTTGGCCAGGCTGCAATGAACCCAACACCTCCTGCCCAAGTGCCTTGTCTTTGACGCGTGCAATAAAGTCGCGCACCACTGGCAGGGCTACGTCTGCCTCCAACAGGGCCATGCGTACTTCGCGCAGCATGTCCGATACGTTGGTCTCGGTAATGCGGCCTTGGCCTCGCAGGTCTTTTACGAGGCGGGAAAGTTTGTCGGAAAGGGCGGAGGCCATAAGAAGTATTCCGTTAATCGGAACCCGATGTGAGGGTCAGCCGGGGCTGGCAGGGTGCAAAACGCTAAACTGTGCACATGATTTTAGCCAGTGCCTCACCTACCAGCCTGATCTTGTCGGTTTTGGCCGCAGCCGCCTATGCGTGGCCCGCACTGCGTGCACAGCATCTCAACCGCAACGCCGCTCGTGGTTGGGTGGCGGTTGCATGGTTATTGCATGCCGCATTGGTGGTTTTGGGGCTTATAGGTACTCCACCGTTCTTTGGGTTCGCGCCAGCGCTGTCCGTTACTGCCTGGTTGGTGGCCTTGGTTTACGCCATAGAAACCCATGTTTACCCACAATTGGCAACGCGCTGGACTTTGAGCGCCTTGGGTGGGGCAGCTGTCTTGCTGGCGGCGCTGTTTCCTGGTAGTCCGATTCCGTCTACCGTCTCCGTCTGGTTGCCGATGCACCTGGCGTTTGGAATTGCTTGCTACGGCTTATTCGGCACCGCTGTGGTTCACGCATGGTTTATGACGCGGGTAGAAGACCGTATCCGGCAAGGTGCTGACGCGCACAGCGGTTTACCTTTGTTGACTCTGGAGCGATTGACTTATCGTTTTGTCGCTGCGGGCTTTGTTTTGTTGACGGCGACGCTTTTGGTTGGCTATCTGTTTGGCGACGTGGTGTATGGCCACGGCCATGCATGGCGTTGGGACCACAAGACGATTTTTTCTGTTCTTTCCTGGGTCATGTTTGCCGCGCTTTTGGTGGGGCGAAATGGCTTTGGCTGGCGCGGCAAGCGGGCGGTACGCATGTTGTACGCGGGCAGCGCTTTTCTGTTGTTGGCATACGTTGGGTCGCGCTTCGTACTTGAGGTGGTACTGGGGCGCGGGGCATGAAATACCTACTGGTATTCCTGGTTGTATTGTTGGTCGCTTGGCGCTGGCGCAGCGCCCGCGAGGCACAACAGACTGATATAGCAAAGAAGAAGGCGGCAGCACATGCATTGCCGGTGGACGTCGTAGAGTGTGGTCACTGTGGGGTGCATGTTCCTCGGGTCGACGCCATTCAAGGGCGGCTCACCATGTATTGCACCCCACTTCACCGCAATCTAGCGGAATCTTGAATGCCGCCGGACAATGTAGAGCAATCTTGGTTTGGGCCCACGCTGCTGGGCACTGAAACCGAGGCCACCGAAGACACGGGGGAATTCATCCGCTTGTGGCAGGGGTTTATGACTGCCCGCTTGACGCTCGGGCTGGTAATGACGGCGCTGCAAACGACGCTGTTTATTACGGGGTCGGCGCACAGTCGGTTGCTTCTGGCCATCAGCATTGCATACAGCATTGGCACAGCCGCCACACGCCTGCTAGACAAGCCCCGAGCGCTAGGCACCTCGTTTAACCGGTCGTGGCTCACATTGATCGGAGTGGATGTGCTGGCGTTTTCAGCGCTTCAAGTGCTTCAAGGGGGCTCAATCAACTACACGCCGTTGTTTGCCCTGCCCGTATTGCTGGCTGCAGTATTAGGTAACTTGCGATTGGCTTTGGGCACAGCCGCTGGAGTGACAGTCGTGTTACTGGCAAACACACTGTGGATTTACCTGGGCAGCAACGCCGACACAGCGCCATTCTTTGTACAAGCAGCTCTAAGTGGCGTGGGATACTTTGTGATCGGCTTGCTAGCGAGCCAACTGTCGAGTCGTTTGGCCAAAGAAGGGCAACGCGCCAGGCGCAACCAGATTGCAGCGCAAGTGCAGCGCCAAGTCAACGAACTGGTGATTGAGTCACTGCCAGATGGCGTATTGATCGTTGATGACAAGGGCACTATACGTGCCGCAAATCCCTCCGCACGGCAATTTTTGGGAATATTGCCACTAAGCGCACCCAAAGCACTGTACTTAACCGCCAATGCAAGTTGGCTACCGTTGTGGGATTTGGCGCGTGCATGCATTGAGAGCGGCACAAGTCGGGAAGAAAAAATTACCCTGCGCCACGATGGCATGGGCCCACAACGCATTTTGGTACGCCCCCGCTTGGTTGCACCGCAGGGCCCGAGTACCGAAAGCCTATGCGTTTTGTTCATACAAGATGTGCGTGAGCTAGAGGCCCGCATGCGCACCGAAAAACTCGCGAGCATGGGCCGCATGTCCACCGCAGTGGCACACGAAATACGCAACCCCCTGGCCGCTATTGCCCAAGCAAACGCCTTGCTCGACGAAGACTTGGTTGATCCCAAGCAGAAACGTTTGACCAGCATGATTGGTCAAAATGCGAAACGATTGGGCAAAATTGTGGACGACATCTTGAATGCGGCCCATATTCAGCCCCGCAACCAATCCCAAAGCACGCTCGTAGTTGCATTAAACGACACGACCCACCGTATTTGCTCAGAATGGGCAGAGCACCACGGAGCGACACATCGACTACAGACCCACATCGCGCAAGGTGTTGTACTGGTTAGATTTGACATCGATCACTTGCACCGCATTTTGGTGAACTTGCTAGACAATGCCAAACGATACGCCTCAGACCGATCTGATGCGATTCAAGTTACAACCCAGACATTGGGAGGCAACGCAGCAATTGTGTCGGTCTGGAGTGATGGCCTGCCAATGGACCACTCAGTGGAGCGGCATTTGTTTGAACCTTTCTTTTCATCGGAGAGTCGGTCCAGCGGTTTAGGCCTCTACATTTGTCGCGAACTATGTGACAGTCACGCTGGCACCATCGTTTATCAGCGCTCCACACGGGTGGCCAGGGGGACGACCACCGAAGGCAACGAATTTTTGATCACGCTTGTGCGTGCAGCTACAGCAAATACTCCATGGCAACCCACTCTGTATTAAATAATTTACAAGTGCTCGTTATCGATGATGAGCCAGACTTGCGCGTCTTGTACGAGCTTACGCTGCTGCGGGAAGGTTATGGGGTGCACACTGCCGCTACGGTGGCAGAGGCCCAGTCACTTCTCGCTGCGCGACCATTCGACTTGGTCATCACCGATATGCGGCTGCCTGACGGCATGGGCACGGCCATATTGCACACCATTAAAAGCCAGCTACGCAGTGAGCGGTGTATTGTGATTACAGCCTATGGGTCTGCAGAGAATGCAGTTGAGTCGCTCAAAGCCGGAGCTTTTGACTACTTGACCAAGCCGGTCGACCTGAAACAGTTCCGAAATGTAGTGGCAGCAGCAGCACAAGCGGCGGATAAAGCCGTCAAGCAGCCGACGAAGCCCTTTCGAACCAGCGCCAATGAAGACGCGATGGCCCGACTTGCGGGCAACTCAGCTTCGATGCGTTCTGTTAAGGAACGCATCACCAAAGTAGCTCGCAGCATGGCACCAGTGCTCATCCGCGGGGAGTCCGGCACCGGGAAAGAATTGGTTGCGAATGCCTTGCATGCCAGCAGTCACCGTTTTAATGGTCCCTGGGTGGCAGTGAATTGCGGCGCCATTCCGGAAAACCTGCTGGAGGCCGAGTTTTTCGGCTCAAAAAAAGGGGCCTATACCGGTTCTGCACAAGACCGAGAAGGCTTTTTCCGTGCGGCCAGCGGAGGAACGCTATTTTTAGATGAAATTGGAGACTTACCTCTGGCCATGCAGGCCAAATTACTGCGCGCTATTCAAGAGCGATGTATTCGTCCATTGGGCAGTAACCAAGAAGAATCGGTAGATGTGCGGATTGTGAGCGCCACCCATAAAAACCTGCCTCTAGAGGTTGCTGACGGGCGTTTTAGGCAAGATTTGTTTTATAGGCTCAATGTCATTGACATCTACATCCCTCCACTGCGTGAACGCAGCGAAGATTTACCTGTACTTTGCGAGGCTCTGCTGCGCAGGATAGCCCACGAATCGGGTGTGGATGTCCCCCAAATGCCTGCCAACATGCTCACGGAGCTGCAAACATTGCCCTTGGATGGCAACGTACGCGAACTTGAGAACCTGTTGCACCGGGCATTGGCATTGGCGGAAGATGGCGTACTGTGCTTGGACATCCCGGTCCCTAAACCCGACGCTCTAAATGGACTGCCCCAACCTTTGGGCACCAAAACAGGTACGACTGTAGTTACATCGCTGCCAGAAGACCTGCAAGGCCACCTTGACCAGCAAGAGCGCGACATTTTGGTTCGCACATTGAAAGTAACGGGATTCAACCGCACTGTTGCGGCCAATCGACTAGGTTTAAGCTTGCGCCAGATTCGGTATCGTATTGCCAGACTTAAGATTGACACGCCTAACACGCAAGAAGATGAGTCGGATGCGGCATAGCACCAGGGAACCAAACCGACATTGGGACAAAGGGTGGTACCGTCCCGCCCAAAAGCTACTCTCGCCCAACTTTGGCTCCAGACCCAAGAATGCACATATTGACTTGATCGTTTTGCACTCTATAAGCTTACCTCCTGGGCAGTATGGCGGCAATGAAGTGCAGGCTTTTTTTACCAATCAACTCGACTGGAATGCACATCCATATTTCAAAAGCATCCAAGGGCTAGAAGTCTCGTCGCACTTTTACATCCGCAGAAATGGGGAAATATGGCAATTTGTGAGCTGTGATGACCGTGCATGGCACGCCGGCCAATCCAGCTACCGAGGACGCAACAACTGTAACGACGACTCTATTGGTATCGAACTCGAAGGCTTGGAAGGCGACACTTTTGACACCGCCCAGTACCAAGCATTACAAATTTTATGCCGCACGCTTGTCCAAAAATACCCCATTTCCTACATTGCAGGTCATGAACATATCGCTTCTGGGCGAAAAGCCGATCCCGGGCAAGGCTTCAATTGGAAATTTTTGCAGCACAGTGTTGGTTTGCAAACACAGTGTTTCCCCGAAGGCGTTTTTGAAAATTGATTGTGCTTGCTGGTTGGTAACCCACCACATTTACTCACAAATAGTGCGCTAATACCGCACTGGCAATTTTCTTTGAGTACACTACTGGTAGTGGCTAGCAACCATCCAACACACCAGATATAGTGTGTGATGTTTGCTTCAATGCAAAAGCAACCAAGTATTTCAAGCCGCCGCCAGCACCTAGCTCAACCCATAAAAAAACTACCGATTTAGACGAGGAAGTCATGCAAACTGCATCCAATGTGTCCACTTTATTGCCCCTGAGCGCAACGACTGGTCAAAGCACCCTAAATTTAGCATCAGGCCCTTCCGACGCGCTGTCCCACTACCAAATCATTCGCCGCAACGGCGCGGTAGTGTCATTCGAACCCAACAAAATTGCTGTGGCTATGATGAAGGCGTTCTTGGCTGTACACGGAACCCAAGGGGCTGCTTCTGCTAGTGTTCGCGAAACGGTTGACGAACTCACACAACAAGTAATACGCGCATTGGTTCGTTCACGCCCAGGCGGTGGAACATTCCACATTGAAGACGTACAAGATCAAGTCGAGTTGGGTTTGATGCGCGGTGGGCACCATGAAATAGCACGAGCTTATGTGCTTTATCGCGAAAGTCGCAGTCAAGAACGTGCAAAGCACGTATCAGAAGCAGCCCCAGCTGCTCCAATTTTGCATGTCCTTGACCACGGGCAACGTATTGCCCTCGACCTGAACCAAATGAGGGCGCGCATTGAAACTGCGTGTGCCAACTTGGGTGCGGATGTGAAGGCCGAACCAATCGTTGCAGAGACCATGCGCAATCTGTATGACGGCGTTCCTATGGACGAGGTCTACAAAGCGTCCATCTTGGCGGCTCGCACCCTGATCGAGAAAGACCCCGATTACACGTTTGCCACTGCGCGCCTTCTGTTTCACACCATTTCCCGTGAAGTTTTAGGGCGCGACGTAGCGCTGGCAGATATGCCCGCTGCTTACTCAGACTACTTTCCAGGGTTTATCAAAAAGGGAGTCGAAGCCGACTTACTGGACGAAAAACTACTTCAGTTTGATTTGAAGCGCTTAGGTGCGGCACTCAAGGCAGACCGCGACTTGAACTTCGACTATCTTGG
>JBEANP010000150.1:0-6933 GCA_041165385.1 Pseudomonadota bacterium
GATCTCCAGGATGGTGAGAGTGGCCAGGCCCAAGAAGTCGAACTTCACCAGGCCAATGGCCTCCACATCGTCCTTGTCGTACTGGCTCACGGCCGACTCGCTACCGGGCTGCTGGTACAGCGGGCAAAAATCGGTCAGCTTGCCCGGCGCAATCAACACGCCGCCTGCATGCATGCCGATGTTGCGGGTCATGCCCTCCAACTTGCGGGCCAGCTCCAGCAGGGTTTTAACGTCTTCTTCGTCGGCCTCGCGCTGGGCAAGAATAGGCTCAGCCTCGCTGGCGTAAATGTATTTATCGCTCTTTTTACCGTCGGTAGGTGGCAGCTGCAGCGTGACATTGGTGCCCGGCTTGTTGGGTATGAGCTTGCTGATGCCGTCGCAAAACATATACGGCATGTCTAGCACACGGCCCACGTCGCGAATCACCCCACGCGCGGCCATGGTGCCGAAGGTGGCAATCTGGCTCACCGCGTCTTTGCCGTATTTGGCCTTGACGTAATCGATCACCAAGTTTCGGTTGGTTTGGCAGAAGTCGATGTCAAAGTCGGGCATGGAAACCCGCTCGGGGTTCAAAAACCGCTCAAACAGCAGGTTGTATTGCAGCGGGTCGAGGTCGGTAATCTTGAGTGAGTACGCCACCAAACTGCCTGCCCCAGAACCCCGGCCCGGCCCCACTGGGCAGCCGTTGTTTTTGGCCCAGTTAATGAAGTCGCCCACGATCAAAAAGTAGCCTGGGAAACCCATCTTCAGGATGGTGCCAATCTCAAACTCCAGCCGGTCGACATAACGTGCCATGTGACTTTCGCGCACGGCAGCGTCGGGGTAAAGGTGCGCCATGCGGTCTTTCAAACCCTCGTGCGACGCATAGCGAAAATACTCTTCTGGCGACAACTGCTGCCCGTTCACCAACGGTGTCGGAAATTCGGGCAGGTAATTTTTGCCCAGCACCAAAGTCAGGCTGCAGCGCTTGGCAATCTCTAGCGTGTTGGCAATCGCGCTGGGAATGTCTTTGAACAACGCCTCCATCTGCGCCGCACTTTTGAAATATTGCTCGCGCGTGTACTTGCGCACCCGTTTGGGGTTGCTCAAAATCTCGCCATCGGCGATGCACACCCGCGCTTCGTGCGCCTCGTAGTCATTTGGCTCGGTGAACTGAATGGGGTGCGTAGCCACTACTGGCAGCTTCATGCGCGCGGCCAGTTGCACAGCGGCCACCACATGGGTTTCGTCATCCACCCGGCCTGCGCGTTGCAGCTCAAGGTAAAAGCGGTGGGTAAATATGCCGCCCAACTGCAATGCTGCCTCATGGGCACGGGCTGTGTCGCCCTGCACCAGCGCTTGCCCTACCGGACCGGCCTGCGCACCTGACAGGGCAATCAGCCCGGCGTTCAACTCTTTAAGCCAATTCAGCTTGATGACCGCCTGGCCCTTGACCACGTTTTGGGTGTAGGCCCGCGCAATCAGCTCGGAGATATTCAAATAACCCTGCGTGTTTTGCACCAACAAAATGATGCGCGACGTGGCTGTTGCATCTGCGCCCAGCCCCTCGAGCATGATTTCCGCACCAATGAGGGGCTTAATGCCTCTGCCGCGCGCCTGCTTGTAAAACTTGATGGCGCCAAACAGGTTATTGAGGTCGGTAACAGCGATGGCGGGCTGCCCATCTTTGCCTGCGGCTTTAATGACATCGTCAATACGGCAGGTGGAGTCCACCACGGAAAATTCGGTATGCAGGCGCAGATGGGTAAACATGCTCAGATTGTAGGGAGCCCGGTCTTCTAAAATTGGGTGGTGAACACCGTACTGAACATCTCCTCTTATAAATTTGTCCCCCTGCCGGACGCTGCTGATTTGCGCGAGGTTTTATTGGCCCGCGCACTGGCCTTGGGCCTAAGGGGCACTATTTTGCTGGCAACTGAGGGCATCAATCTGTTTTTGGCCGGCCCGGCAGACGATGTGCGCGCATTCGTTGCCCAATTGCACACCGACGCCCGTTTTGCCGACATAGCGCCCAAGGAAAGCTGGTCGGACGTGCAGCCGTTCAAAAAAATGCTGGTCAAGGTAAAAGGCGAAATCATTCGCATGAACCACCCCGCCATCCAACCCGCCAACGGCCGTGCGCCAGCCGCAACGCCCGCCACCGTGAAGCGCTGGCTGGACCAGGGCCATGACGACGAAGGCCGCCCGGTGGTGACGCTGGATACCCGCAACACCTACGAAGTGGACGAGGGTACGTTCAAGGGCACCATTGACTGGCGTTTGAACAAGTTCACCGAGTTTCCCGACGCGCTGCGGGCTCACCTGGACGACCTGAAAGACAAAACCGTGGTGAGCTTCTGCACCGGTGGCATCCGCTGCGAAAAAGCCGCCATTCTGATGCGCGAGGAAGGCCTGGAGCACGTCTACCAGTTGGAGGGCGGCATTCTGAAATACTTTGAAGAAACCGATGGCAGCCACTACCAAGGTGGCTGCTTTGTGTTTGATGACCGAAGGGCTGTGGGCACTGACCTATTGAAGCAGCCATGCCACAAAGCGTGAAAAGTATTCGGGTGCCAGCACGAATACACAGCAAGTCACCACGGCGTTGGCAATGCCGGTGAACAAAAATATCTGCGGGATAGTGAAGCCGCTTGTCAACAACGCACCGGCGATCACCGAACTGGCAATCATGAACAGCGCATTCAAAATATTGTTGGCCGCAACAATGCGTGCCCGGTGCGTGGGCTGGCTGCGCAGCTGAATCAGCGCATACATGGGCACGCTGTACAGGCCTGCAAACAAACTCAGCAGCAACAGGTCAGCCATCACACGCCAGTGCGGCGCTTGAGAGACAAAGGTGCCCACGCCCATGGGCGCAGTGGGTGCCAGGTGGTTGAGCGCAAAGTACAAATCAATAGAAAACACGCTCATGCCGATGGCACCCAGTGGCACCAGGCCAATCTCTACATGGCGCTTGCCCAGCACCTCGCACAGTAGCGAGCCGATGCCAATACCAACAGAAAAAATCACCAGCAAAAGCGACGCCACACGTTCATCACCATGCAGCACTTCTTTGGCCAAACTGGGAAACTGGCTCAAAAACACCGCGCCAAAAAACCACATCCAGCTGATACCTAACAGTGTCCGAAAAACCACCGGATTGCCTTGCGCCAGCTTCAGGTTGCGCCAAGTTTCCGAGACCGGGTTCCAGTTGATTTTGAGTCCTGGGTCGGTGGCGGGCGCGACGGGTATGCCACCGGCAACCGCGCGACCCGCCAAGGCCAACACCACGCAGGCAATGGCCACATCGCGATGGCCTACTTCGGGCACGGCCACCAACAAACCACCCGCCACCTGCCCCAGCAGAATGGCGACGAACGTGCCCATCTCCACCATACCGTTGCCACCGGTTAGCTCCCGCTCCGACAACACTTGTGGCAGGTAGGCAAACTTCACCGGGCCAAACAGCGTGGAGTGCAGGCCCATTAAAAAGGTACACGCCAGAAGCACCGGCACGCTGTTGGCTATGAAGCCATACGCGCCTAGCAGCATCACCGCAATTTCCAGATTTTTGACAAACCGAATCATCGCAGTCTTGTCGTATTTGTCAGTGAGCTGGCCGCTGGTGGCCGAGAACAGCAAAAACGGCAAGATAAACAGCGCCCCAATCACCAGCCCCGCCATAGTCGCGGGCAACCAGTCCACACTGAGCTGGTAGGTCACCATCACGGTGAAGGCAAACTTGAACAGGTTGTCGTTGGCAGCGCCAGCAAACTGCGTCCAGAAGAACGGCCCGAAGCGGCGCTGCTTGAGCAATGCAAATTGATTGGGGTGGTCTGAAGGGCTCACTGCGTTTCCTCGCGTTGTCCATTGCATTGTGCATGAGGTTGCACACACACCATTGGCCCCTAAAAAACGCAAAAAGGAGCGCAATGCGCTCCTTTTTTTATAGCTGGCTATGCACAGCCAACGGTGGCTGGCGGCCTTTTTTCTTACTATTTACCAGCCAGCGCAGCAATGCGTGCGCCGAACAGGCGTGCGGTTTCCATGTCGCCGGCGTTCATCTCATCGGCACCAGAGTCACCTGGGGTCTGGGCCATGGGGCCTGCGCTGGAGGCCAGGTAGTTCACATCGCTGCGTTGCGATGCTTTGGTGTTGTTGTAGTTCAGGCCGGTGCCCGCCCAAATGCCACCGTGCTGCATGGCCAGCGTCATGAAATAGTGGAGTGTGGAGTGCTTGTCTCCATTCATGTTGGCGCTGGCGGTGAAGCCACCAAAGATTTTGTCCTTCCAGGCCTGGGTGTACCAAGGCTTGCTGGAGGCATCGGCAAACTTCTTGAACTGCCAGCTCACCGAGCCCATGTAGGTGGGCGAGCCAAAGATGATGGCATCTGCCGCTGCCAAGGTGTCCCAGGCTGCTTCGGGCAGATTGCCGTCGGCATCAATCGTGATCAGCTCTGCCCCTGCGCCTGCTGCCACGGCTTGGGCCATGCGTTGGGTGTGACCGTAACCCGAATGAAATACCACTGCTACTTTTGCCATTTATTTACTCCTGTTAAAAAATTGAAATTAACCCTGCAGGTCAAACACCAGCACTTCGGCATCTTTACCGTTGGTGAGCGTGATGTGGCTCTCAAGGTCCAAAAGCGCAGCATCTCCACCAGAGAGTTGCACGCCATTGACTTCAAGCGTCCCGCGCAGCAGATGCACATAGCTCTTGCGATTGGGCGCGATGCTCACAGTGGCGGTCTGTTCACCATCGAACAGGCCGCTGTATATGCGTGCATCAGCGTGGATGGTGACGCTACCCTGCGCACCATCATTCGAGGCCACCAGGCGCAACACCCCCTGTTTTTCCTCATCGATAAACGTTTTTTGTTCATAGCTGGGTGCAATGCCTTTGACGTTGGGCTCAATCCAAATCTGAAAGAAATGCGTAGCCTGGTCCGGCGCGTGGTTGAACTCGCTGTGCTGCACGCCAGTGCCCGCGCTCATGCGCTGCACGTCGCCGGGGGGAATGCCTTTGACATTGCCCATGCTGTCTTTGTGGGCCAGGTTGCCGCTGACCACATAGCTCACGATCTCCATGTCGCGGTGGCCATGGGTGCCAAAGCCCATGCCTGCGGCGATGCGGTCTTCGTTAATCACCCGCAGGTTGCCCCAGCCCATGTGCGCTGGATCGTAGTAACCCGCAAATGAAAAACTGTGAAACGACTTGAGCCAGCCATGGTCGGCATAGCCGCGGTCTTGGGATTTACGAAGGGTCAACATAGGTGTCTTTCTGATTGCATTCCTGCTGTGCAATGCTATGAACTTTAGGCCTTGCGGGGCGTTTTACGCTGCTTGGCTTTTGATGGCATCATTCAAATTAATTCAACTAAACCCCATTTTTCATGCAAACGCCCCGCGATGTTTTGACTCCCGACGCTTTGGCCATGCTCCAAAGTATTGCCATCGCCGGTAGCTTTGCCGCCGCCGCGCGCGATATGGGCATGGTGCCCAGCGCCATGACCTACCGGGTGCGCCAAATTGAAGACGCGCTGGACGTGCTGCTGTTTGACCGTAGCTCGCGCCAAGCCAAACTCACCGAGGCCGGGCACGAGCTGTTGCGCGAGGGCAACCGCCTGCTGCTGGAGATTGATGCCGTAGCCAACCGCGTAAAACGCGTAGCCACTGGTTGGGAGTCACAACTCACCATTGCCATTGACACCGTTATTTCCAGAGCCACCATGATGGAGCTGTGCGAAAGCTTTTTCAGCCTGGCCCCACCCACCCGCATTCGCCTGCGTGAAGAGGCGTTATCGGGAACGCTAGAAGCACTCACCAGCGGCCAGGCCGACCTGGCCATTGGCGTAGGGCCCGATGCATCCAACACCGCAGACTTGCAAAGCAAGCCCATTGGCCAGCTCACCATGCTGTACGCCGTGGCTCCGCACCACCCGCTGGCCAAAGCGCCCGAGCCCCTGAGTGATGCAACCATTCAAAAGCACCGCGCCGTGGCCGTGGCCGATTCGGTGCAGCGCGGCGGTGGCCTGACCTTTGGTTTGTTGAGTGGGCAAGACGTGTTTACGGTGTCCAGCATGCACGCCAAGCTGGATGCGCAACTGCGCGGCTTGGGGGGCGGCAATCTGCCTAGCTGCATGGTGCGGCCCTATATCGACGTGGGCCGTTTGGTGGTTAAAAAAACTGAGCGTGGTGCGCGTGAGGTACCCATTCACTACGCATGGCGTGGCGGCCAATCGCGCACGCCGGGGCGGGCTTTGCAATGGTGGCTCACGCAGCTGGAAAGCGCCACAACGCGTGCCGCACTTTTAGAAAATCACCGAGGAATTTAGTGCCGGATTGGCCCGCGATAAGCGTGTATAAAGACATCATTACAACAAACTGGAGACCACGCCCATGAATGAATCCAAACACATTGCTATCGTTGGTGGCGGTATTGCCGCCATCACCTGCGCACGCACGCTGGTGCACGCAGGGCACCAAGTCACTGTGTTTGAAAAAAGCCATGGCCTGGGGGGGCGCATGTCCACCCGCAATAGCCCGTTTGGCACGTTTGACCACGGCGCGCAGTATTTCACCGTGCGCGACCCGCGCTTTACGCTGGCCCTGCAAACCAGCCCCGGCGTGTGCCGTCCCTGGAGTGCCAACACAGTGCAAGTGCTGGACTCGCATGGCCGCGTGGCCGCAGCCGGCCTGCCCGCGCGTGAGGCGCATTGGGTGGCCAAGCCCGGCATGAACGCTCTGGTGCGCAAATGGGCACAGCCGCTGGAAGACGCAGGCCGCATCCAACTGCAAACCAGCCCCGGCGTGTGCCGTCCCTGGAGTGCCAACACAGTGCAAGTGCTGGACTCGCATGGCCGCGTGGCCGCAGCCGGCCTGCCCGCGCGTGAGGCGCATTGGGTGGCCAAGCCCGGCATGAACGCTCTGGTGCGCAAATGGGCACAGCCGCTGG
>JBEANP010000151.1:0-6896 GCA_041165385.1 Pseudomonadota bacterium
CGGTGTGGTGTGTATGCGTTTGCAGCTGTGGGGCAAGGCCCAGCAGTTACTTAAGCAGTCATTGTCACTTTTGCAGGATGCAGAACTTAGGCGCGACGCATGGCGGGCGTTGGCTGAAATGGCCGAACAGCGGCAAGATTTTGCAAGTGCTACCCATGCTTACCGTCAAGCCCTTAATCCCACGACCTAGATTTGAAATTGACTTGAAAAAAGAGGCACTTTAGTGAACTGACCCCAATTAGTTGGACAGTTGAATTGGCTGGTTAAGCCATTGAGGGCTGGGTTCTGTATTGCACAGGGCTCAGCCCTTTTAACTTGGTCTTGATGCGCTCGTGGTTGTAGTAATGAATGTACTGGTGCAAACCATCTTCCAGCGCGTCGACGCTGTCAAATTTGTTGAGATAGAAGAATTCCGACTTGAGCGTCCCGAAGAAGCTCTCCATGGCGGCATTGTCCAGGCAGTTGCTTCATCCATCCCGCGGGTCGCCCCATAAACACCTCCTGGTTGAAGGTGTTGCGACGACCGGTTGAATCCGCCCTGCCAGCCATGATCCGAGTGCATCAGCAGCGGCGCAGCGCCTCCAGCGTGACGGGCTCTTGAGCTTGCTCTGAGCCAGGCTCGTGCGTGTTCGGCGTCTTCGCCCTGCGGGGTATAGCGGATGTCTTGGGTGTCTTGAGCGGTTTCATTTTTGAAGGGCGACCTCGGGGTTTGGGCTCCAAGGCTTTTAAGCCGCCTTCATCGTAGCGGCGCTCCCAGCCGGATACGACTCCCGCTCCTCCACGCAGATCAAAAAGTACAGACGTTTGTTTGAACGACAGCTCCTGAGCGCGCATTCGCTGCAATACGGAGAGTTTGAAATCTGCGCTGTAGTGGCTGAACTTCTTGCGCAGCCCCGCATCGCCATGCTGGCGGTAGTGGCCTACCCACTGCATCACCACTGATGGGGCGACTGCATATCTACCCCCCCAAAGTCTTGTATCCGCCTTCTCCCGACAGATACGCCTGAACTACTGCTTGCTTGAATTTCTCGTCATGTCTCGCCATGAAAAACACCCCAAAGGTTGGATGGATGTCCAACTTTTGGGGTGCAGTTCACTTGGTGCCTCTTTTTTTGTGCTTAACTAAGTTATACCGCGCTATCCTGCTCAAACGGCAAGGTCATGTTGCGCAGGTCACGCTTGGTCTCCACCAGTACCAACGGGCGGTTATCAAGGACCACCGCAGCAGGACGTTCACGTGGCACGTGCTGAGGTGCGGGCTCTGCGGCAATGGCAGCCTGCACAGCGGCAACACGGTCTGCATCAGTGTTGATCCACTGCAGGCCAGAACCAGATGCCACTTGCTGCAAAGCTTCCATAGGCAAAGCATACGATGATGACACTTTGGGCATACCAGTTGAAGTTATTGCCGCGACCGGGGTTGCAGCAATAGGCACTTGTATCGGCTCTGGTGCAGCTACTTTAGTTGTTGTAGCAACCACAGTGTTGGCTGGAGATGCCTCTTCAGGTGTTGCCTGCGCTAGCGCAGCAACTGGCGTTGCGCGCTGTTCATGCTGCGCCTCACTGTCTGTGCGCTCACCACGGTCTTGACGGGGCCCGCGCTCACGACCATAACGGTCGCGTGAGCGTTTTTCACGGGGTTCGCGGTTTTCACCCGTTGTATCCAGTGCTGGGCTGGTCGAAGCTAACTCAGTGTTGTTGACTTCTGCAGAACCCGATGGTGGCTGCTGAACATCGCCAGACGCGTCGTTTGCTTCGTCCTGACGTGGGCCGCGCTCGCCGCGGCGACCACGGCCACCCCGGTTACCGCGTCCGCCCTCGCGTGGTTCACGCGGTTGCTCATTGCCTTCTATCGAAGCGTCGTTTTGCGGTGTATTTGCAGTTGCAACCCCACTTGTACTTGCACGCACATCACTGTGTGAGGCTTGTGCCGTTGGTTCCATGCTGCGTTCAACACTGCGTTCGCCTCCACGGCCATTGCCGTTGCGCGGACTGCGTTCACCGCGATCATTTCTTTCACCGCGAGGTGCCCGATCTGGCCGTGCTTCGCTGCGGTTGGCATCCAATTGGTTTGCATCCACTGCAACTGTTGTTACAGATTCCGGGCTGCTGGGTTTGCCGTCTGCATCAAAACGATCACGCTGTGTGCCATTACGGCCTTCGCCCCCACGCCCGCGTCCACCACGGTTGCCGCGGCCTTCACTGCGTTGGTCGGTGCGTGGCTCCCCGCGTTGTCCACGCGACTCGTTACGTCCAACGCCGCGGTTTGTGTCACGGGCGCCACGTCCGTCACGTTTCTCATCGGGTTTGGCTACGGGTGCTGCAACTGGTATTGCGGCAGGTGCTGGTTTTGAGCCAAACAAGCCTTTGATCCAGCCAAAGAAACCACCGCTCGCAGGTGCTGGCACAGAAGTCACCTGGCGCATAGTTGGCGTAGGAGCGGCGACCGTCTCTGTCTTGGCAGCGACTGGCTTGGGCACAGCCACTGGGGCTGGCGCATCAGGCAAGACGCCCTTAATGACGGGGGTTTGCTTGTTAGTCGGCTCTTGTGAGCGACGCGTAACGCCGGTTGCCTCTTCCATGTCATCGGCCATTTTGTAGCTGGCTTCGATGTGGTCCAAACGCGGGTCGTCGTGTTTCAGGCGTTCGAGTTTGTAGTTGGGTGTTTCCAGTGTTTTGTTAGGCACCATCAACACGTTAATACGCTGCTTGAGTTCGATTTTGGCGATCTCGGAGCGCTTTTCATTGAGCAGGAACGACGCCACGTCAACGGGGACTTGGCACAACACTGAGGCGGTGCTGTCTTTGAGGGACTCTTCCTGGATGATCCGCAGAATCTGCAACGCGCTGGATTCTGTGTCACGGATGTGGCCAGAGCCGCCGCAACGGGGGCAGGGAATGGATGCGCCTTCGCTCAGGGCCGGGCGCAGGCGCTGGCGGCTCATTTCCATCAGGCCGAACTTAGAGATCGTGCCAAACTGCACGCGGGCACGGTCCTGGCGCAGCGCGTCGCGCAAGCGGTTTTCCACTTCGCGGCGGTTGCGGGACTCTTCCATGTCAATAAAGTCGATCACGATCAGGCCGCCCAAGTCACGCAGACGCATCTGGCGGGCCACTTCGTCTGCGGCTTCCAGGTTGGTGCGGGTGGCGGTTTCTTCGATGTCGCCGCCTTTGATTGCGCGGGCCGAATTGACGTCCACTGAAACCAGAGCTTCGGTGTGGTCAATCACGATAGCACCGCCGGAAGGCAGGGTCACTGTGCGGGCATAAGCCGATTCGATCTGGTGTTCGATTTGGAAGCGACTAAACAGTGGCGCGTCGTCACGGTAACGCTTCACACGGGCTGCGTGCTCAGGCATGACGTGGGCCATGAACTGCTGGGCTTGCTCGTACACATCGTCGGTGTCGATCAGGATATCGCCGATATCGTGGTTGAAGTAGTCGCGAATGGCGCGGATCACCAAGGATGACTCTTGGTAAATCAGGAACGCGCCCTTGCCACCCTTGGCAGCGCCATCGATGGCGGTCCACAGCTTGAGCAGGTAGTTCAAGTCCCACTGCAACTCAGGTGCGCTGCGGCCGATACCGGCTGTGCGCGCGATGATGGACATGCCGTTGGGGTATTCCAACTGGTCCATGTTTTCTTTGAGTTCAGCGCGGTCTTCGCCTTCGATGCGACGGCTGACACCACCGCCACGGGGGTTGTTGGGCATCAGCACCACGTAACGGCCGGCTAGTGAGACAAAGGTGGTCAGGGCTGCGCCCTTGTTGCCACGCTCTTCTTTTTCGACCTGGACCAATAGTTCCTGGCCTTCACGTATGACGTCCTGGATGCGCGCCTGGTTTGCGGCGACGCCTTCCTTGAAGTACATGCGGGAGATTTCTTTGAACGGCAGGAAGCCGTGGCGGTCTTCCCCGTAGTCTACAAAGCAGGCTTCCAGCGAAGGCTCGACGCGGGTGACCACGGCTTTGTAAATGTTGCCCTTGCGCTGTTCGCGCCCTTCGATTTCGATTTCGTAATCGAGGAGCTTTTGCCCGTCGACAATAGCCAAGCGACGTTCTTCAGCCTGCGTGGCGTTGATTAGCATCCGTTTCATGGATTGCATCCTTCATCAGTATTACATGCCCAAAGTGGGCCCGAGATACCTGCACTGACGATTTGAAACGAGGAGGAATTGCCGGAGAGCTTTGACTCAAATGAGGTGTCGAAGCGTGGGCGCGTGGAGGGGAGCGAGGGGATGCGTCTGTGGATTTGCTACCAAATTAGTAGCTGGTTGCGCCCGGTTGACGGGGGCTGCGGGCCGACTCGTGCCAAAAAACAGCACGTGTACGCGCTGTTGGCAAAGTTGAATCAGGCTTAACAACACAAACATCTCGCTTCATTCCGTTTACAGACGGTGGTCTGCAAACTTTGGGTATTCCGTTTCAGTGTTTCAATTCGTCGGTTTGACCGTGTACCAACACGGCGGCATCGACCTTCTAGGGAGCCTGTGTATGGCGTGTGGACTAAACTCCAGACAAATCAACCACTTACAGCGCACCGCTAGTGAAACACATTATAGAGGCCAATCCGGCCTCACCCAGCTCTGCTGTTCCCCCCCAAGCCAAAACTATCACTGTCAATGAAGACAGCGTGGGTCAACGCTTGGACAACTTTCTCATGCGCGAACTCAAAGGCGTACCTAAAACCCACGTCTACCGCATCATCCGCAGTGGCGAGGTGCGCATCAATAAAGGTCGGGCCAGCGCTGAAACGCGCCTTGAGCAAGGTGACGTGGTGCGCCTGCCACCGTTGCGTGTGTCCGAGCGTGCCGCCGAAAAAACTCAGGCCATGGCGGCTCAGGCGGGAACTTTTGTGCCTGCTAAAGACTTCCCCATTC
The DNA here is from genome assembly GCA_041165385.1 of Pseudomonadota bacterium. GTDB lineage: Bacteria > Pseudomonadota > Gammaproteobacteria > Burkholderiales > Burkholderiaceae_C > Allorhodoferax. The sequence goes on from JBEANP010000151.1 coordinate 4,881, forward strand.
TGTTTGAGGACGAATTTTTTCTGGCGCTGAACAAACCCGCAGGCGTAGCCGTGCATGGCGGCTCGGGGGTCAGTTTTGGAGTGATCGAGCAGCTGCGCATGGCGCGGCCCCACGCCCAGTACCTGGAGTTGGTACACCGGCTAGACCGTGAAACCTCTGGAATTTTGTTGGTCGCTAAGCGACGCAGCGCGCTCAAAAATCTGCAAGACCAGTTTCGTGAGCGTGAGACTGGCAAGACCTATCTGGCCCTTGTTTTGGGGCAATGGCCTGCCAATAAGAAGGTGTTGGACAAGTCATTGGCTAAATATTTATTACCCGGCAAGGGTGGGGAAGAAGGCGAGCGCCGCGTCAAAGTCGTAGCCAAAGACGACCCGGATGCCATGCCATCCTTGACGCTTGTCAAAGTGCGGGAGTCGAACCCCGATTATTCGCTTTTGGAAGTCACTATTAAGACCGGGCGCACCCATCAAATTAGGGTGCATCTGGCTTCTGAGGGTATGCCTATTGCGGGTGACGACAAGTACGGTAACTTTGAAACCAACAAAGCCTTGGCAAAGGCTGCTGGTGCGGGCAATCTCAAGCGCATGTTTTTACACGCTTGGGAGTTCCAGTGCAGGCATCCTTCGACTGGCAAGAAAGTGGAGCTAAGTGCCAACCTGCCTCCTGATTTGAGTGAGTTTTTGGTGCACGCCATGCCGGCCAGCGTCTAACCCTTGTTTTTATTATTGTCGCCATGGTTTTGTTCACATCTTCACGCGCCCGCCTGTTTGACCTGATTGCATTTGATTGGGATGGCACCCTGTTTGACTCAACCGCCATCATTACTCGCTGTATACAGCTTGCGGTGGCTGATGTGGGCGGCACAGTACCCAGTGACAAAGACGCGTCTTACGTCATTGGCCTGGGGTTGATGCAGGCGCTGGCCCATGCAGCACCAGACGTTCCTCCAGAAAGATACGCTGAACTGGGAGGGCGCTACAGATACCACTACACCCAGCACCAGCACGACATCAGTTTATTTAGCGGTGTCTTGCCTCTACTGCACGCACTGCGCGAGCGGCGGCATCTGTTGGCAGTGGCAACAGGTAAAAGCCGGGTTGGCTTAAACGAGGCACTGCAAGCGGCGGAACTGCGGGGCCTTTTTGATGCGACCCGCACTGCAGATGAGACAGCAGGTAAGCCACACCCGCGCATGCTGCATGAGCTGATGGCGGAGCTGGGTGTTGTGCCCGAGCGCGTCCTGATGGTCGGCGATACCACCCATGATTTGCAATTGGCCATGAACGCTGGTTGTGCCAGTGTGGGCGTCAGCTACGGTGCACATGACTCTTGCGCTCTTAAAGATTTGAAGCCGCGCTTTGTGGCCCATTCTGTACATGAACTGCAAGCATGGTTGCTTGCCAATGCTTGATTTGGAGTCAAGAAGACAACCATGGGCACTGAATTTGAATCTACTCCCATTGCCTTGTGCAACAGCGGCGATTTGGTCAACGGCGGTTTGGCCGTGTCCTTTGATGTGATCTACCAAGGCCAAACCTGCTATGCGTTTGCTATTCGCTATGCTGACAAGGCGTATGCCTACTTGAACCGTTGCTCCCATGTGCCCATGGAAATGGACTACCAGCCCAATCGCTTTTTTGACATGACGGGGCACTGGATCATTTGTGCCACCCATGGGGCCATGTACAGCCCGCAAACAGGCCAATGCAGCGCCGGGCCTTGCCGGGGTGGCTTGGTCAAGATTGTCCTCACCGAAGTCGATGGTGTGGTGCACTGGCATACTGCCCACAACCTAAAATCGATAATTTTCTAAATATCTTGGAACCAAATATGCTTGAAGCCCCCGTGGATACTGCGCAGGCAGCTATCAAAAATGAAGCAACGTTGCATGATGCTTCTGCCGTTAATTGGGAGCGCTCGATCTTAGAAAAGCTAGCCATGTCCGCTTTGGACGAACAACGCACTGCCCGCCGCTGGCGTAACGGCATTCGACTGGCTTGGTTGGTGTTCTTCACT
>JBEANP010000152.1:0-6838 GCA_041165385.1 Pseudomonadota bacterium
TGCCAAATCCACGGCTGCGTAATGGAATGCGTTGCGCAAAATAGCCCACAAAAACTGCCCCTGCGCACCCTCGGAGTTGCGGAGCAGTTTCAACCGCTCGCCCGCCGGCTTTTTGAGCATGCGGCCATACACCTCGTCGGCCTTCTCGCTTGCGGGTACGTAGCTCTTGCTGGCCAGGTCAAAGCGAGATACATCGCGGCCCACTTTCTTAAAGAAACCGGCTTTGGTCTTTTGGCCTAGGTTACCCATCTCCAGTAAGGTCTTAAGTACCTCAGGGGTGGCGAAGCTGGCGTAGAAAGGATCAGCGTCCAGACTCAAGGTGTCTTGCAAGGTCTTGATCACATGGGCCATGGTGTCCAGACCCACCACATCCGCAGTGCGGAAGGTGCCAGAGCTGGCGCGGCCCAGCTTCTTGCCGGTCAGGTCGTCCACAACGTCGTAGGTTAGGCCGTAGTTTTCTGCCTCTTTCATAGTAGCCAACATGCCGGCAATGCCCACGCGGTTGGCAATGAAGTTGGGAGAGTCTTTGGCGCGCACCACGCCCTTGCCAAGCGTGCTGGTGACAAAGGCTTCCAGCGCGTCCAGGTTGTCAGGGGCGGTGGTGGGCGTGTTGATCAGTTCCACCAATGCCATGTAGCGCGGTGGGTTGAAAAAGTGGATGCCGCAGAAGCGTGGCTTGATTTCTTCGGGTAACGCCTCGGACAGTTTGGTGATTGACAGGCCCGAAGTGTTGGACGCAACAATGGCGTGCGGTGCAATAAACGGAGCGATCTTTTTGTACAGATCAAGCTTCCAGTCCATGCGCTCCGCGATGGCCTCGATGATGAGGTCACAGTCGCGCAGTTGCTCCATGTGTTCTTCGTAATTGGCTTGCTGAATCAGCACAGCATCAGCCGCTACACCCAAGGGCGCAGGCTTGAGCTTCTTCAAACCTTCGACCGCTTTGGTGACGATGCCGTTTTTGGCACCTTCTTTAGCGGGCAAGTCAAACAGCACCACGGGTACTTTGACATTGACCAAGTGCGCAGCAATTTGCGCACCCATCACACCGGCACCCAGCACGGCAACTTTGCGAACAGTAAAACGGGACATAGTGTTTTCTATAAAAATGAGTTACTGGATGCGAATCCAGGTCTGGGTGCGCCCCAGCAGCGCAAAGCCCACAAAGCCACGCATTTCCAGCTTGGCACCGCCGTCAATGGGAGTCACTTTGGCCTTGTAAACCGTGCCGGAGTCAGGATCCACAATGGTGCCGCCCTCCCACACGTCTTTGCCATCGGTTTTCTTGAGGCCGCGCATCAATTCCAGCCCGATGATGGGCTTGTCTTTGCGGTCGTCTTTGCATTCAACACAAACTTCATCACCCTTGAACGTTGGGCGGTACACCTTAACCAGCGTGGCACTGAGCACACCGCCGTTATCCACAATGCGCACCTCAGACTGTGGCGTGCCATCTTTGTCACTGATTGTTTTCCACAGGCCTACGGGCGACATTTGCGCCATGACCGTGAGTGCCGAAAAACCGATCGCCAATGCAATGCTGGTGCGAATCATGTGGATCACCTGTGTTCAAGCCAATGCGGCGTCGGTATCCATCAACACCTTGCTACCGGTGCGCGCTGTGCGCATCAGTGTTGCAGTCTCGGGGAACAGCTTGGCAAAGTAGAAACGTGCGGTTTGCAGCTTGGCGACATAAAACTGGTCGGTGTTGCCACCGGCAATTTCACGTAATGCCACTTGTGCCATGCGCGCCCAGAAGTAGCCAAACACCAAGTGACCTGCCACGCGCAAGTAGTCCACGGCTGCAGCGCCCACTTCGTCAGGGTTTTGGAAACCTTTGAAACCAATTTCGGTGGTGAACTTGGTCATCTGGTCGCCCAGCATGGCAATGGGGTTGATGAACTCGGCCATCTTCTCGTTCACGCCTTCTTCAGCCACCAGCTTGCCAATAAGCTTGCCGAATTTTTGCAACGTGGCACCGTTGTTGCCCAAAATCTTGCGCCCCAACAAGTCCAGTGATTGGATAGTGTTGGTGCCCTCGTAAATCATGTTGATGCGGTTGTCGCGCACCAGTTGCTCCATGCCCCACTCTTTGATAAAGCCGTGGCCGCCGAACACTTGCATACAAGCGTTGGTGGAAATATGGCCGTTGTCGGTGATAAACGCTTTGACGATGGGTGTGAGCAAAGCCAGCATTTCGCCAGCGTCTTTGCGTACTTTTTCATCGGGGTGGTTATGCTCTTTTTCCAACAGCATAGAGCTGTAGCACATCAGCGCACGGCCGCCTTCAGCGTAGGCTTTGGCAGTGAGTAGCATCTTGCGCACATCGGGGTGCACGATGATGGGGTCAGCGGGTTTGTCTTTGGCTTTAGGACCGGTGAGGCTGCGCATTTGAATGCGGTCTTTGGCGTAGGCCAAGGCGTTCTGAAACGCCACTTCGGTCAGACCGAGCGACTGGTTGCCCACACCCAGGCGCGCAGCATTCATCATCACAAACATGCCCTGCATGCCCTTGTTGGGCTGCCCCACCATGCTACCCACAGCACCGTCTAGCACCATTTGGCAAGTGGCGTTGGCCCTGATGCCCATTTTGTGTTCCAGGCCACCGCAGTAAATTCCGTTGCGCTCACCCAGCGTGCCGTCTTTATTCACATGCATTTTGGGAACGATAAACAGGCTGATGCCTTTGATGCCGGGAGGCGCATCAGGCAAACGGGCCAACACCAAATGGATAATGTTGTCGGCCATGTCGTGCTCACCGGCACTGATGAAAATTTTATTGCCGGTGATACGGTAGGTGCCGTCAGCCTGTGGCTCGGCCTTGGTACGCATCAGGCCCAGGTCGGTTCCGCAATGCGGCTCGGTCAGGCACATGGAACCCGTCCACTCACCGCTGGTCATTTTATGCAGGTAGGTGGCCTTTTGCTCAGGGGTGCCGTGGGCTTCTAGCGCGGCATACGCTCCGTGGGTGAGGCCTGGGTACATGGTCCAAGCCTGGTTGGCACTGTTGAGCATTTCATAGAACAACTGGTTCACCACCAGCGGCAAGCCTTGGCCGCCGAACTCAGTGCTGCAACCCAATGCCGCCCAGCCGCCATCCACATATTGCTTGTAGGCTTCTTTAAAACCTTTGGGCGTGGTGACGGCGTGGGTGGTTTGGTCAATCGTGCAACCCTCTGCGTCGCCGCTAATGTTCAATGGGAAGGCCACTTCAGAGGCGAACTTGCCACCCTCTTCCAACACGGCATTGATGGTGTCTGCATCGATGTCCGAATGCTTGGGTATGCCCTGCAAGTCGCCGACAACATTGAACACTTCATGCATGACAAACTGCATATCGCGCAGAGGGGGGGTGTAGCTGGGCATGTGGGGAGCTCCTTAGGAAACGATGGAAAGTGAATGGGTTGCGGCAAGCGCGTCACAAGCGCCGTAGCGCAGCAAAATATTCTCAAAGCCTTGGTGGCCGCGCTGAATGGAGCCTGGGCTTTTAAGGAAACGGGCTTCGTAATGCAGCGCCAAGATCAGTCCGTGGATCTCGAACGCCATCTGACCTTCATCGGCATCAGAGCGCAAATGGCCGCATTGCTTTGCAAGCTCAATCGCACGTAACAGGGCGCTGAGCCAGGTTTTCACTGAGCTAGCCAGTGCATCGCGCACGGGGCCCGGGCGATCGTCAAACTCGACCGCACCACTGATGTAGAGGCAGCCAGAGTCAATTTCCACTGAGGTGCGGTTCATCCAATTGGCAAACAGGGAGCGCAAGCGTTCTATGCCGCGAGGCTGCTGTACTGCGGGGTAAAACACCTCGTTCTCAAACCGGTCGTGGTATTCACGGACGACGGAAATTTGAAGCTCTTCGCGGGAGCCAAAATGGGCAAACACGCCCGACTTGCTCATGCCCATGACCTCTGCCAGGGCACCAATGCTCAGGCCCTCCAGCCCAATTTGGGTAGCCAGCCCTAAAGCTGCATCAATGATGGCTTGCTTGGTTTGCTGCCCTTTGTGCATGGTGCGCGTGGCGGGCTTGGCGGTAGAAACAAGGGTGTACATGGACAGGCAGGGATCAAAAATAGAACGATCGTGCTATTTTGCAGCATTTCCGGCAAAAACCACTAAAGCCCCTGCTGTTTAGTGGGTATTTTTACCCTACCAAGGGTTTACCCGAGCAGTACAGCCAAGGCTGCATCGAGATGCTCAGAGGGTGCGCGCTTGAAGCCAGAGCGCACAAAACGCTGCAACCGCCCCGTAACAAAAGCCACCAACACCCCGGCACAAACCTGTGCATCCACAGTGGGCGTGAGCGATCCGGCTGCAGGGGCCATACGTAGACTTTGCTTAAAAGCGGCTTCCACTTTGTCAAAAAATTGGTTCATGCGCTGCTGCAGGCGCTCGTTTTCAAACACCAGCGCATCCCCCACCATCACGCGCGCCATGCCAGGGTTGCGTTCAGCAAACTGCATCAACATGGCCACTACCATTGCCGCCTGGCGCTTGCCCATGGCCACAGACTCGCCGGACGTGGCTGCTTCGCGGGCATTGATTTGGTTGATAAGTGTGAAGACCGACTGTTCGATGAACTCAATCAAGCCCTCGAACATTTGCGCTTTGCTGGCAAAGTGGCGGTACAGCGCTGCCTCACTGACCTCCAGGCGCGCCGCTAACGACGCGGTGGTAATGCGCTCGCCGGCTGGTTGCTCCAGCATGCTGGCCAGCATTTGCAGGATCTGCACACGGCGCTCGCCGGGCTTGGGGCGCTTGCGCGAAGGGGATGGTGCGTCTGGCATAGCGTACAAAACATTGGTTAAAAAGATTCTCGCACAGCGGTACGCTAAGACCCATTAAGCAGCAGCTGCACCCGCAGGCCGCGCCCATGAGTGCCATCAACCAGCGCCAGCGTGCCTTGGTGAACCCGTGCAATTTCAGCAGCAATGGCCAACCCCAAACCGTTGCCTTCGCCAACTGTTCCGGGCACACGGTAAAACCGCTCAAGTACATTCGCACGCTCATGCGGTGCAATGCCGGGCCCGTCATCTTCTACTTCCAAAAACGGCAGCCCAATTTTGCCGGCAACAATGCCGCACCGCAGTGTGATGCGCCCCCCTGTCTGCGTGTATCGCACAGCGTTATCTACCAAATTGCTCAACAGCTCACGCAACAGCCACTCGTACCCGGTAGCGTGTGCGGGCTCGGTCTCCAACCCAAAATCAATGCCTTTGTCTGTGGCTGCATCTAGCGCCGACTCCAGCACCACCTCACACAACTGCTGCAGGTCCACCCGCTGCATGGGCACCTCTGCGGCACTGCGGGCATCGGCACGTGAGAGAGCCAACAGCTGGCTCGCCAGTTGCGAAGTGCGACGCGTAGCCTGGCGCAGCTTGAAGATTTGATCCGCTCTCAAAGTAATAGCAGCTTGAGCACGCTGCGTATGGGCTGGCAGATCATTTTGCATATATTTTTCAGAACTTACCGCCTGCGCCCAAGCTTCAACTTGAGCCTGCAAGGCAGCCAGCGGCGTACGCAATTGGTGGGCAGCATCTGCCACAAAACGGCGCTGACTCTCGGCCTGGGCATTCACCAAATCAAACAACCGATTCAGCGATGCCACCAATGGCCGCACTTCTTCTGGCGAAGCCTGCTCGTCCAGCGCAGACAGGTCGCGGGGTGAGCGGTGCTCTAGGGCTTCTTTAAGCACCATCAAGGGGCGCAACGCCACGCGTACGGCCCAATTCAAGGCAAAAAAGCCAGCAATGGCCAACACCAGATTCGGCAAAGCCACCTTGAGCCACAACTGGCGCAGCCACTGCTGGCGCGGGTCGGATCCGTCCGCAATGCGCAGCGTCAGCTCACCCGCCGCAGTAGGTGCACGCTGGCTGACAATGCGAAACGTGGTGCCCTCGAACTCTTCACTGGCAAACTCGGCATCGCCCGTAGTGGGGGGTAACCCCGTCAACCACGCAGCGCCTGCAAGCACTCGCCCTTGCATATCCAACACTGCGATGGCCGCCGCGTCTGGGCGCGCGGCAAGGAACTCGTCCATGGCGGGCGCCATAAGTAACAGCGGTTGCTCTGCACTGCTGCCCGATACCACCGAATCAGCCAGCAATGGCACCAAGCCAAGCAATTGGCGATCTTGCTGCAATGCTGCATTGTCGGCGGAGCGAACATCAAACCAAGTATTGAGCACCGAGAGCAGCAGCAGCGGCACCAGAAGCAGCACCATTAAGCGCCTGCGTAAGCCTGTTTGCATGCCAACAGGCGTGCTCACGGTGGCGAGACACCCGAAATTGTGGGTACCAACTCTAAGCGGTAGCCAAACCCGCGAATCGCGCGCAATGCGATGCCATAGGGCTCTAGCTTGGCGCGCATGCGGGAAATGTAGACTTCTATGGCATTGGGGGTGATCTCTTTGTCCCAACCGGTGAGTGCCTGCAGCAATTTGTCTTTGTTGGTGGGCTTGGGCAGTTGCATCAAGATGTATTCCATCACCGTCCACTCTCGAGGACCCAGCTCGATCAACACGGGCTCAAGCTCGGTCGGCAGACGAATACGAGCTTGCCGCAACGCTGTGTCCAACTCTAGGGGGCCAAAACTAAGCACCGCCGAAGTAGCTGCCTGCGAGCGCCGCAGCAAAGCCCGCAGACGCGCCAGCAACTCGGGCAATTCGTAGGGTTTGACCATGTAATCGTCGGCCCCTTGATCCAAACCTTGCACGCGGTCGTGCAAAGCATCGCGGGCGGTAAGCACCAGCACCGGCATGGCAGACCCGGCTTTGCGCAGCATTTGGGTGAGGGCCAGACCGTCTAACCCCGGCAAGCCAATATCTACCACGGCAATATCA
>JBEANP010000153.1:0-6811 GCA_041165385.1 Pseudomonadota bacterium
CGCCAAGCTCGAAGTGGACGTGGTGGCACTGGAGATGATGGTGCTGCGCGTGTTGGCCGCCGAGAAATCCGGCAAAAACTCGCTGGACATTGCGGGTTTGCTGAAAATTCGCGGCAGTGAAATCCAACAACGCTACTCCGAGCTGATGATGCTGGCCGCCGGGCCGAATGCCCTGCCGCTGATCCACGAAGCCATGGAAGCCGGCTGGCAAGGCGACCAAGCCACGGCCCTGTGCGCGCCGCTGGCATCCACCTACTTCAATATGCGCAAGACCACTATTTACGGTGGCAGCAACGAAGTGCAACGCAACATTGTTTCGCAAGTCGTTCTAGGCTAACCGGAGATAAACATGGACTTTGATTTTTCTGACGATCAAGAACAACTCCGCGACGCGGTGCGCAAATGGGTGGACAAGGGCTACACGTTTGATCGCCGCCGCGCCGCTGAAAAAGCCGGTGGATTTGACCGTGCTGCCTACACCGAGCTGGCTGAGCTGGGTCTGACCGGCCTGTACGTGCCCGAGGACGATGGTGGCATGGGCATGGGCCCGGTGGAAGGCATGGTGGTGATGGAAGAGCTGGGACGCGGCATTGTGCTCGAACCGCTGGCCCAGTCGCTCATTGCCGGTGCCGTGATTGCAGGCTATGGCGACACGGCCACCAAAACCGCTTGGTTGTCGGCAATAGCCAGCGGCGAGAAGCTGGTAGTGCTGGCCTACCAGGAGCGCACAGCGCGCTACCAACTCGACATTTGTGAGGCAAAAGCCACGCAGGCGCCCGGTGGCTATGTGTTGAACGCTATAAAAACTGTAGTGGCCGCTGGCGACCAGGCCGATGCCTACATCGTGTCTGCCAAGGTCAACAGCCAGCTGGCGCTGTTCTTGGTGGAGCGGGAATCAGCAGGCGTGTCCACCAAAGGCTACGGCCTGCAAGACGGCAGCCGCGCTGCCGAGGTGAATTTCAAAAACGCCCCCGCTACTCTACTCACCACCGATGGAACTACCGCACTGGAACACGCCGTGGACATCGGCATTGCCGCCCTGTGCGCCGAGGCGGTGGGCGTGATGGACAAAACGCTGGCCATTACCGCCGAGTACATGAACACGCGCAAACAGTTTGGCGTAGCGATCAGCAGCTTTCAGGCACTGCGTCACCGCGCGGCCGACATGAAGATGCAGCTGGAGCTGGCCCGCTCCATGAGCTATTACGCCAGCCTCAAGCTCAACGCCCCTGCTTCGGAGCGCCGCGCGGCACTGGCCCGCGCCAAGTACCAGTTAGGCCAAAGCATGCGTTTTGTGGGTCAGCAAGCGGTGCAACTGCACGGCGGCATTGGCGTAACTGACGAATACATCGTCAGCCACTACTTCAAGAAACTTACGCAAATGGAAATGACCTTTGGCGACAGCCTGCACCACCTGGGTGAAGTGTCTGCCCGCATGAAGGAAACTGCCGGGGTGTTTGCTTAAGGCAATCCCGGTCAGGGCTTGTCTGCCACGCCCGCCGCACAGTGCGGGCACAGGCAGGCTTTGTTTACCAGCTCTGGCGGTATGCGGGCCAAAGCCTCCGGGCTGATGGCCGCTGTTTTGCACCAGCACTCCACATCAAACCGCCCTGCCTGCGCAGGTGCGCATTGGTTGGCTCCGCCGCACAACGGGCAAGACACATTGGGCAATGGTTGGTCAATCATTGCGCACCCATGAGCGGGCTGGCCATCCCTTTGGTGTGCATGGGCACATCGTCCAGCGCATGTAACCACGGCATGGCCGATTCGCCCCAAATTTGACCCACTGGCTTCAAACTGGCCCGCTCTTTCACACAGCCCAAACGCAGATTCAACGTGGTGGGCGCTTCTGCCTCACAGGCGTACAACTGCGTACCGCACTCGGCACAAAACGCCTGCGCCCGGCGGTTGCCGCTCTCTGCCACCTTCACATAGTGCTTTGGCGTTCCGGTGAGCGTCACGCTTTCTATTGGCGTGGGCAGCACTGCACGAAATGGCCCGCCTGAGAAAGTCTGGCAATCTGCGCAGTGGCAGGCGATGACTTTGGCAGGGTCCACCAAAGCAGTGAAAGAGATGGCGCCGCAGTGGCATTGGCCGGTGATTTGCATGGTGTTTTTGAATTGTGAGCCCGCTGAGCCTGAGACTAGCGCCGACACGGACGTGTTTCGTATGGACTGGTGCCGGTACTGTAACCAAACCGGCCCGCGTAAGAATCGGCGGGCTGTTTGACCCACTCCGGCAAGCAGTCCCTCCCCTAAAAATGCTACAAAAATAATAGCTACTTACGCATATTCAGCGGGGGCTGGAATCCCAATTTGCATTAAATAGTCATTAAAATGAGGTTTGCACCTTATCTCGCCCACAGCAATATTTGTCTCAGGTCAAAACATCAAAAACCTGTTCGACATAGACTGGCACAAACCCCATTAGAAGCGCCTGTGCGCACATGAACCAGGAGACACGCTTGCTGCCAGCCTATATTTCCCACCCCGACTGCGCCCGTCACGAGATGGGGCCGCACCACCCTGAATGTCCCGAACGTTTGGGTGCCATCAATGACATGCTACTGGTCAAGGGTCTTCTGGACTACATGAACAGCTACGACGCACCGCTGGCCACCCTGGAGCAGTTGGGACGGGCACACACCACCTCGTATGTGAACGAGCTGATAGCCGCATCGCCCACCGAGGGTTACCACAAGGTGGACCCTGATACCGACATGAACCCGTTCACCATCCAAGCCGCGCTACGCGCCGCTGGTGCGGCGGTTCAGGCCACTGATCTGGTGCTCGCCGGCGGTGTGCCATCCGCTTTCTGCAGCGTGCGTCCACCGGGCCACCATGCAGAGCGCGCTACAGCCATGGGCTTTTGCTTTTTCAACAACGTGGCAGTAGGCATACGCCATGCGCTGGATATGCATGGCCTGCAACGCGTAGCACTGATCGACTTTGACGTGCACCACGGCAACGGCAGCGAAGACATTTTTCGCGGTGACGACCGGGTGCTGATGTGCTCTATTTTTGAAGAAGGCCTGTACCCCTTCTCGGGTGAAAACGCCAAGGGCAGCAACATGGTTAACGTGGGTCTGCCATCGCGCTCAGGCAGCGAAAAGTTCCGCGAAGCGGTGCTCACGCAATGGATACCTGCGCTGAACCAATTTGCGCCGCAACTTATCTACATCTCCGCCGGGTTCGATGCCCACCGCGAAGACGACATGGGCAACCTGGGTCTGGTGGACGCAGACTACGCCTGGGTCACCCAGCAGCTCATGGGCGTGGCCAAGCGCCACTGCCAGGGGCGCATTATTTCTTGCCTGGAGGGCGGCTATGTACTCAACCCTCTGGCGCGCAGCGTAGCCGAGCACGTCAAAGTGCTCATTGGTGCAGACTAGCACCAGCGCTGACTTAAAAAGTTTATGGACAAACACTACCTCACCCCCCTCTTCTCGCCCGAATCCATCATCGTCTTTGCAGGCGACGCAGACGATCCCACTGCACAAACCCCCCAGGCGCGGGCAGTGGTGAAGTCGCTCAAAGCGCAGCCATTCACTGGCACCCTTCGGTTTTTGGATATTCACAGCAGCGGTACCTTGGCCGACCTAGCGCAAGCCCGGGCTGACCTTGCCATCATCGCGCTGCCCGCGCACGATGTGGCTGCAGCGCTGGAGGTGGCGGGACGCATGGCCTGTCGTGCGGCGCTGATCGTTTCTAGCGGCGTGAGTGCCGAACACGCGGCACAACTCAAGAAGATTGCCCGCCGTGAAGGCGTGCAATTGCTGGGGCCCAACTGCCTGGGCCTACAACGTCCGCTGCTGCAGCTCAACGCCAGTGCAGCTGGCCACTTGGCGCGCAAAGGGTCGCTGGCCTTGGTGTCGCAATCGGGTGCACTTACGGCATCCATGTTGGACTGGGCAGCCAATAACGGGGTTGGATTTTCCTCGGTGATATCGCTAGGTGCACATTCAAGCCTGGACATAGCGCAAGTGCTTGACTACTTGGCAAACGATGCACAAACCCACAGCATCGTGGTGTATCTGGAAGGTATCTCCAGTGCCAGGCACTTTATGAGTGCACTGCGCATGGCAGCCAACACCAAGCCGGTCGTGGTGATTAAAGCTGGGCGCAAGCCTGCAGGCAACGAGGCAGCGCAAACGCATAGCAGCACAATTGTGGGCAGTGATGACGTTTTCGATGCTGCGCTGCGCCGTGCCGGGGCAGTACGAGTGCATTCGTTTGTTGAGTTATTCGCCGCAGCAAAATGTTTGGCATCCCGCTACCGCCCGGTTGGCAAGCGACTAGCTATTGTCACCAATGGCGGCGGGCCAGGTGTCTTGGCGGCAGATTGGATCAACGAAATCAATCTACAACTGGGCAAATTGTCAGCTGATTCACAGGCCATGCTGAAGCCACTTCTGCCGGATACAGCATCGCTATCAGACCTGATTGACCTCACCGAAGAAGCTGACCCTGGCCATTACCAAGCCGCAGTGGAGGCAGCGGGCATTGACCGCGCCATTGATGGTATTTTGGCAATCTACTCACCAAAATTAGGCATTGACGGTGCGGGAGTGGCAAGGGCCTTGGCAGAAGTTAAAAAAGCCGTTGGCAAGCCACTACTGGCGTGCTGGATGGGCGACTCCTCAGTAGTGGCTGCGCGGGGGGTGTTTAACGAGGCCGCCATTCCCAGCTTTCGCACGCCCGAGGCGGCAGTGGGTGCGTTTGGCAACATTGCGTCGTTCTACCAAAACCAGCAGTTGCTGCAGCAAACGCCACCGCCACTCTCTACCCTGGCCAAGCCCGACATTGAAGGCGCGCGCCTGGTGATTGAAAGCGTGCTGGCCGAAAGGCGCAAAGTGCTAACCGAGATGGAATCCAAGACGCTGTTGTCGGCGTTTCATATTCCAGTCACACAAACTATTCTGGCGCGCAATGCCAACGAAGCCATGATGATTGCCACGCAACTTGGCTTTCCGGTGGCGCTCAAAATTGACTCGCCCGACATCAGCCACAAGTCGGACGTGCAGGGCGTGGCCCTCAACATCATGAACGCCACCGGCGTGCGTGATACTTACACCGACATGGTGCAAACCGTGGCACGCTTGCAGCCCAACGCACGCATCAACGGCGTCACCGTGCAGACGATGGCCCGCAAGCGGCATGGCCGCGAAATCTATATTGGTCTGGTGACCGACGACCCCTTTGGTCCGGTAATTGCGTTTGGCGCGGGCGGCACCATGATCGAGCTGATCAACGACCGCGCTATGGAGCTACCCCCGCTTAACCAGTTTCTAGCGCGCCGTCTGATAGAGCGCTCGCGCGTATCAGAGACTTTAGGGGAGTGGCGCGGTAACAGTGCTGCCAACCTGGAAGCCGTTGAGCAGATATTGCTGCGCGTGTCCGAGATGGTGTGCGAGCTGCCACAGCTGCGCGAAATGGACATTAACCCCATCATCGTGGACGAAAACGGGGCCGTGGCGGTGGATGCCCGCATCGTGATTGACCACGCGCCGCAGGGCGTGAGCAGCCGCATTCACAACTACAGCCATCTGTCCATATTGCCCTACCCCGCGCACTACGAACAGCTGTGGCCGCTGCGTGGCGGTGGCGAATACACCGTGCGTCCCATCCAGCCTAACGATGCACACATGCTGCAAGAGCTGGTGCACGGCCTGTCACGCGAAAGCCGCTATTTCCGCTTTGTGTCTAGCATGCAAGAGCTTCCACCCAGCATGCTCGCGCGCTTTACGCTGATCGACTACGACCGCGAAATGGCCCTAGTGGCGGTGCACAAAGTACGCACCGCCAACGAAAACGGCGACATGATGGAGACCGAGCGCATCGTAGGTGTGTCGCGTTACATCACCAACCCCGACAAAGCCAGCTGCGAGTTCTCTCTGGTGGTGGCAGACGACTTCAATAGCAAAGGATTGGGCTCTCGCCTCATGCAAGCCATCATGGACGTTGCACGCGACAAGGGGTTAACGGAAATCGAAGGCCTGGTGCTGGCCAACAACCCCGGCATGCTCAGACTGATGAAGGGTTTGGGCTTTGCGGTGAAGTCATTCCCGGAAGATCCTGACTTCAAACTGGTAACGCACGCGCTGTAAAGCCCCGCTGGCTCGCTACAGGTTTTGCATTCGAGACAGCACCAGTCGGGCAGTTGAAAGGTTGGTAGCGCAGGGCACGTCGTGCACATCGCAAGCGCGCACCAGGGCGTTGATGTCGGGCTCGTGCGGCTGGGAGGTCATGGGGTCACGCAGAAATATAACCACATCGATCTCCCCTTGGGCCAGGCGTGCGCCAATTTGCAGGTCACCGCCCCACGGGCCACTGAGCAAGCGCTCCACATCCAGCCCGACTTCATCCACCAGACGGCCGCCCGTGGTGCCAGTGGCACACAGCGTGCACTGACTCAGAAGGGGGCGAAACTCGCGGGCGAGTTCCACCATGGTGTCTTTCTTGTGATCGTGTGCAATCAGGGCGATGCGCGGGCGGTCAGAGTGCGTGGGCGTGGCGGGTTGGTTGGTGTGCATGCCCAAATGCTAAACCAGCAACCGGGACGACTTGGGCACATGGGCCATTAAAAACTCCATCTGGTCTGCCAAGATGCGGCGGTTACGCAAAATGAAGTCTTCCCACAAGCTGGGCACATACGGCGTGTAAAGCAGTGGCATGTGGGCCTGCTCAGGCGTGCGGTGGCTCTTGCGGTGGTTGCAGGGTCGGCAGGCGGTGACCACGTTCATCCAGGTGTCAATGCCATGCTGGGCGAACGGAATGATGTGCTCGCGGGTCAGCTCTTCTTCATGAAAATG
>JBEANP010000154.1:0-6779 GCA_041165385.1 Pseudomonadota bacterium
ATGCGGATACCGCTAGTGACCATGGGTTTTTCTGGGTCGTTCGGGATGGCATTCTTGTTGATCGTCATATGGGCATTGCCCAATACAGCTTCTGCCTCTTTGCCAGTGATGCCTTTGGAGCGTAGATCCACCAGCATGACATGACTTTCGGTACCGCCGCTCACGATGCGTAGCCCACGCGCGGTGAGTGTTTCCGCCACGATCTTGGCATTGCGCACCACCTGAGCTTGGTAGGTTTTAAATTCTGGGGTTAAAGCTTCTTTGAAGGCTACGGCTTTAGCCGCAATTACGTGCATCAATGGGCCGCCTTGTAATCCGGGGAAAATGGCGCTGTTAATGGCCTTTTCGTGCACTGACTTCATCAAAATAATGCCGCCACGGGGGCCCCGCATGCTTTTGTGGGTAGTGCTTGTAACCACATCTGCGTGGGGAACTGGGTTGGGGTATTGGCCAGCGGCGATCAAGCCTGCATAGTGCGCCATATCCACCATAAAAATAGCACCTACGTCTTTAGCAACTTTGGCAAAGCGTTCAAAATCTATCGCAAGAGAATAAGCACTGGCGCCGGCTATGATGAGTTTTGGCTTGGTTTCATGAGCCTTCTGCTCCATGGCGTCGTAGTCGATTGCTTCATTGACGTCTAGCCCGTAGGACACAACATTGAACCATTTGCCGCTCATGTTGAGGGGCATGCCGTGGGTCAAGTGGCCGCCCTCGGCCAAGCTCATGCCCATGATGGTGTCGCCGGGTTTCAAAAAGGCGAGAAAAACAGCTTCGTTTGCAGACGCTCCACAATGAGGCTGTACGTTGGCGGCCTCTGCGCCAAATAGTTGCTTGACGCGATCAATGGCCAATTGCTCTGCTACATCGACATGCTCACAACCGCCATAGTAGCGCCGACCGGGATACCCCTCCGCATATTTATTAGTGAGCTGGCTACCCTGAGCCGCCATTACGGCTGGAGAGGCATAGTTTTCACTAGCAATCAACTCAATGTGATGTTCTTGGCGAGCGTTCTCAGCAAGAATAGCAGCCCACAGTTCTGGGTCGGTTTGTTCTACGAGGATGTTACGGTTGTACATGGCAGTCCTTAATGACACTGGCCCTGTGGGTCATATGGAATGAGACAGGGGCTGCCCAGGCGAACGGCTGAACGCTATTGCCCTAATAACTATGTGCGGCAACGCGGCACGCTTCCCAGTGGTTGTCCCACGTCAGCCTTACACAATTTTGTGTAAAGCCTATCGCCAGTCGCGTACTTCGATAGTCTAACCCACCTACGAGTTAGCGATTGACGCTACGTTCTCGCCGCGGTCTTGCGTTTTCGGCGGTTGGCTTACAGGGATAACTGGAAGCGTATTTACGGGTACGGATCTTCCGGCGATGACTTGCAACAAACGGTTATGTTCTGCAATTACTTTGACGGCATAGCCACCGTCATCTTCCAGATTGGCTGCACCTACATACGACTTTAATCCACCCTCCAAGGTACCTGCGCGTGCAATGCATTCTTGCAGCACTTTGACGCCGACCCGCAGGTTGCTTACAGGATCAAAGGCCGCTAGCTTTCCACCGAAGGTTTGGTACTTTTCGCTGTGTACTTTTGTCATGACTTGCATCAGGCCTTGTGCTCCAGCAGCGCTTTGTGCGAAAGGGTTGAAGCCGGATTCAATAGCCATTACTGCCAATATTAGTGTGGGCTCTAGCTTTGCATTTGCTCCAACTTCAAACGCCTCCGCCACCAGAGCGCTGATTGGTTCCAGAGCAACGCTATATTTTTTGCTTAACCAAAAAGCGAGTACCGCCTGCTGCTTGGGTAAGCTCTGTGCCATTGGTCCACCGGTATTGCGCTCATTCAGTTTGTTGTTGGGCATGAAGCCAATAGCTGCGTCTTGTCGTGATTGGAGCCATCCCATGAGTTGCGTTTCTCCAGCTTGGCGAATTTCTGGACGGGTGGTGAGTGTTAGCACGGCAAACATAACTGCCAGTCCTAACAATGCAAAACCGTTGTGGGTGATTTCAAAAAATCCCTGGGCCACGTCGCTGATAAATACGCGGACGCCTTGGACAATTTTTTGGGTCGCTGTCATAGCTTTTCCTTCTTTGGCGGGCACCCCTGAACAGTCGCATTAAAGGAAATGCGGGCCTGGGTACCTCGTTAGGGTTGGTACGCTATCAATATCCTGCGGCGTCGACTCGACATGTGCAGCGATTTGAATATGCCGGGTTCGGCAGCGAATGCGGGTTATCCCTAGTATTTTCTAAGGATGCTGGATTCTAGGCGGCTTCGTTATATCAAGTCAACAATATGAAATTGATTTTTTATGCAAAATTTCAACTTGATTAGTGGATCAAATGTGTAGCGAGTACCGTGCTGGCGGCAAGTTCGCTTGCATATTCATTGCTTTCCAAGTCCAACTTGCGAGTTTCCACGGTTTAGCGGCGAAAATACATGCTTATTGCACTTTCCAAACCATTTTGAATTTGAGCCAACTGTGACCTCTTCTAATAACAACGAGATTTTTTCCGCCCCCACTGCTGGTGAGCGCGCTGCGCGTGTGCGCGAATGGTTGGCTGCTAATCCGTCGCACGAGCAACTATCAGAGATGTTCAAGGAGCTAAGTGTTAAAGACAAAGGCGCCGCAAAACTTGTGCGCGAAAAATTGGATGAAGCCAAGCGCTCCAAGGGGCAGGAAATTTTGGCTGCGGAGTGGGGCGCTAAGGCTAATGCGCTGCTGGCGTTAGCGAAGCTCAATATTGCTGATGCTATGGCGTGGCAACGCGACGCTGCAAAGGCGGGGGCTCCTTTGAGTAAGGAGCCATTGTCGGTGCTAAAAGGCCAATTGGTAGAACGTGTGCGTGCCATTGAAGACCTTCAACATCAAGTGCAAGTTCAGCGCGAAGCTGCAGTTTTGCTGGCGCAGCGCATAGAAGTTTTGTCCACCAAACCATGGAAAGATGCGCAAAGCGCTTGGGAGGCTTTGCGGGTAGACGTGGAGCATTGGCAGTCTCAGGCCACCCAATTGGTCGCTCAAGACAGCTGGGCTAGCGTAGATTTACGTTTCCCGCCGTTGTTGGAGGCCTCGCGCGGTCAGCTATTGGTGGTATGGGATGCATTCCAGGGCGCTTTGTCTTTGGCCGTGGCCGCGGCGCAAGATGCAGCCGCCGCATTGCCGCCTGTGCAGGTGTGGGCGGACGAACTGCGCGTTGCGCGTGGCGTGCCAATTGAGTCGGCTCCCAAGCATGTGAAACCTCAGGTAGACCCCGAAGTGCGTGCTGCGGCGACCACAACTGTGCGTGACGCTTTGGCTAAGGTCGAGCAAGAAGTGGGCGAGGGCCATGGCAAAGCCAGTGCTGGCGCTGCAAGTGCTTTGCGCAATGCCCTGAAAGAGTTTGGCAAATTGATCGACGCCAAGTTAGAAAATCAAGCCCATGCCGCGCTGGCCGCCGCTGGCGAGTTAGAAGGATGGCAACGGTGGCGCGCCGATCAGTTGCGCGAAGAACTGGTCATTAAGGCAGAGGGACTGCTGAAGCGACCCGAGGGCCAGGCGATCGGTGGACGCAAAATGCAGGAAACCCTGCGCACTATGCGTGATCAGTGGAAGCAAACCGATCAGGGCGGCGTGCCAAACCATGCTGCGTGGAAGCGCTTTGACGAGGCCTGCAACGAAGCCCACAAAGTGGTGGAAGTGTGGCTTGAAAAATTGAAGTCGGAAACCGCAGAGCACAAAGCACATCGGTTGGCGCTGATTGAGGAAGTCAATGCGTGGGCGCTGGCGAATCGAACCGCGCTGGATGACGATTGGAAGGGATTCAACCGAATTCTTCACCAGTTTGGCGATCGCTGGCGTGAAGCGGGGCACGTGGGTGAAAAGATTTTTGCCGAGTTGCAACCTCTTTGGAAAGTCGCTATTTCCAATGCAGCGGCGCCATTGGAGGCGCTACAGGCTCAGAGCGTGACCATACGCCACGCCATGATTGAAGAGGCCAAGGTGTTGGGTGCTGGAGCTATTCTTCGCATTGACGCGGTAAAGGCGCTGCAGCAGCGCTGGCAAGAGCAAGCCCATTTGGTGCCAATTGACCGTCGGCAAGAGCAAAAACTGTGGGACGCATTTCGCAAACCCATTGACGATGCGTTCAACCGGAAAACCGCTGAGCGAGAGAAAGCCGACGCCGCATTGGGACAGCGTGACCGTATAGTTTTGGATGCTGCTAAAGCGTTAGAGGTGGCCAATGCGTCCGGTGATTCACAGGCGATACGCAGCGCTATGGCGGCTTTGGATGCAGCTTTGAAAGGCCAAGCGCAAGCGCTGGAGGCTGCGCACACAGCAGGGGCTGCAGAAACTGCCGCTCATATGGCCTCTGAGGCTAAGATTCTACATATAAATCAGCTTGAAGCGCCCGTGGATAGTGCGCAAGCAGCTATTGAAAACGTAGCAGACCAAGAGACTGGCGTAGTTCTCCCCGTGGTTCTAGAGACCACCAAACCTGCACCTAAACCGGTGGTAGCTGTACGTGGTGATGATCGACCTGGCATGAAGAAGGACGCGCCAGCTCCAGCCCAAGGGCGTGGCAAGTGGAACGACCGCAAAGACGCACCGCGTGGTGGTCGTGAAGATAAAGCGGGTTTTGCGCCGCGAGGCGATCGTACTGAGCGATCCTCCACATGGACCGATGCTCCTCGCCTGGGAGACACGGCGTTTCGTGCACAGAGAGATGCATTGGAACACGCAGAGTTCGCGCTTAAGAGGCTTGCAGCGCAGGCCCACGGCGAGGCGCTAACCCAATTGCTCACTGCATGGGAAAAATGTGACCCAGCACTTGTGCCGAGCACGCAAGAACTTGGTGCTCGCGCGTCTGCAGCTGTGCGCAGTGCATGGGTGCAGGCTTTAGCCCCCGATGCCAAGGCTGTCCCTAAGTCACCGGCACCACAAGAGGCGCTTTTGCGGCTTGAAATAGCGGCTGAAGTACCAACACCTGCAGAGTTTTTGAACGACCGGCGCGCGCTACAGCTTCAATTGCTTACCAGACGCAATGATGCCCCCCCGGCACAGACTTGGGGGGCCGACACTGCTGCAGTTTTGTTGGGTGGCTTTACTTCCACGGATGCAAGACGTCTGCAAAATGTCCTGAAGGTATTGCTGAAACGATAGAGTGAAAGCTCCTAGGGCGTGGCTATCGCCCTAGGGTTTTCACGGCTGGTTGTCCAGTGATTATTCGCCGCGCACTGCAGGCGCAGCACCTCGGCACGTGGCGGTGAGGTGGCAAGATCCCAGTCACTAAGTACGATTCTTGTGCACCCCAAGGGCAAGATGTGTGTATGTGGTCGGTGGGTGTGACCGTGAATCATGTGTTGCGCTGCGTTGCAGTCCATCAACGTAATTGATGCTGCCGTATCGGCATCGGCATACTTTTCGGTAGTTTTCTTTCGCCCCTCGCTTTGGCTACGAATGCCATTAGCAATAATTTTTCTGTCAGCCAGTGGTTTAGATAAAAAATTACTTTGCCACTCCGCGCTTCGTACAACTTTACGAAAATCTTGGTAGTCGATATCGTCCAGACACAGACCGTCACCGTGTGTCAAAAGCCAACGTGTGTCTCCCAAGCCCAATACCGTTGGATCTTGTAATGGGATGCAGCCACTGGCCTGCATAAATGCGGCGCTCAATAAAAAATCACGGTTGCCGTGCATCAAATACACGGCTACGTGGGACGTAATACGCCTCAGGACATCTGCACATTTCTGTTCGAACGAACCTGGACGCAAACAATCGTCGCCAACCCACACCTCAAACAGATCGCCCAGAATGAACACTGCATCTGCTGTTGTGCGCGAGAGGTAACTTTCCCAGGCCAAGAACGTCTTTGCATCCGAGGCATGCAGATGCAGATCCGAAATGAAGTCGATACATCGCCAAGAGGGCGGTGTAATCAACTCCGTGGCAATCATGGTGCAGTTACAAGGCGATTGCTTTTTCAATCACGACGTCTATTTGTGGCACGTCATCATGAAAGCCCTTACGGCCTGTTTTTACGGCCTTGATTTTGTCAACGATGTCGGTACCAGAGATGACTTTACCGAATACGGCGTAGCCCCAACCCTGGGCAGAAGGCATTGTGTGGTTCAAGAAGCCGTTATCAGCCACATTGATGAAGAATTGCGCAGTCGCAGAATGAGGGTCACCCGTGCGAGCCATGGCGACTGTGTAAACCACATTTTTCAGGCCGTTGTTTGCTTCGTTCTCGATAGGTGCGTCGCAAGTCTTTTGTGACATGCCTGGCTCCATACCACCGCCTTGGACCATAAACCCCGGAATCACACGATGGAAAATAGTGTTGTTGTAGTGCCCTTTGTTGACGTATGCCAAAAAGTTTTTGGTCGACTTTGGTGCCTTGTCCTGGTCGAGTTCAAGGGTAACAACACCGTAACCGGTGATGTGCAGTTCTACTTGTGGGTTGCTCATGGTTTATTCACTAAAGTTGCTGAGGTAATGACGACGGCGGTTTGAGGCACATCGCCGGGAAATGGGCCGCCTGCACCCGTGGGCGTAGTACGAATTTTTTGGACAACATCCATACCGTTGATTACTTTTCCAAACACGGTGTAGCCAAAAAGTTGTGGTGCATTCATCAATCTTTCTCGCGGAGTGTCTTTATATACTTGGCCTTGGTATTCAAACTTGGGCACCGGATCCCCCGGAGGTATGAGGGTTGGATCTAAAAATGCATTGTCCTGTACGTTGATAAAAAATTGCGCTGTAGCTGATTGCGGGTCATTT
>JBEANP010000155.1:0-6712 GCA_041165385.1 Pseudomonadota bacterium
GCTGAACTGATCAGACTGAATTGAGAGACTTACGATGATTGACAAACTCAGTTGGATCGCGGTTTACCCCGAGATAATTTTGATGGTGATGGCGTGTGTCATTGCTTTGGTGGACTTGGGTGTGAAAACGCCGCTCAGAGGCCGTACTTATGCCCTAACAATGTTGACGCTCGGACTGGTAGCGGCTATCCAAGCCAGCTACGCCAGCGGAGCTGCAACCATCTACGCGTTTGGCAATATGCTGGTGAGTGATGCCATGGGCAATTGGCTCAAGTGCTTCGCTACGATAGCGGTCATGGTCACCTTGGTGTATGGCCGTCCGTACGCTGGCCAGCGTGACATGCTGCGCGGGGGGGAGTTGTTCACCCTTAGCCTGTTTGCGTTGTTGGGTATGTTTGTCATGATCTCTGGGAATAATTTTCTGGTGATTTACATGGGCTTGGAGTTGCTGACTTTGTCCAGTTACGCATTGGTTGCTTTGCGTCGTGACAATGCCACCGCCACCGAGGCAGCCATGAAGTACTTTGTACTGGGTGCACTGGCCTCGGGCTTTTTGCTTTATGGCATGTCTATGCTTTATGGTGCCACAGGTTCTTTGGACATCAATGCTGTATTCAAGGCCATAACCTCTGGGCAAGTGCGGCACCAAGTTTTGGTGTTTGGATTGGTATTTATTGTGGCCGGCTTGGCATTCAAGTTGGGTGTGGTTCCATTTCATATGTGGATTCCTGATGTCTACCAAGGTGCGCCCACAGCAATAACGTTGCTGATTGGTGGCGCCCCTAAACTTGCTGCGTTTGCTATCACCATTAGATTGTTAGTTGAAGGTATGCTGCCCCTCGCCGTTGATTGGCAGCAGATGTTGATGGTGCTGTCCATTGGCTCGTTGCTGATTGGTAATTTGGCTGCAATTCAGCAAACTAACTTGAAACGTATGCTGGCGTTTTCGACCATTTCTCAGATGGGTTTTGTCTTGCTCGGCATGATGGCGGGCGTTGTTAATGGCAATACGCTTTCGGCTGCTAATGCTTACAGCTCGTCCATGTTTTACGTCATTAGCTATGTTTTGACTACCTTGGCAAGTTTTGGTGTTCTGCTTTTGTTGTCCCGCGAAGGTTTTGAGAGCGAGGAAATTTCAGATTTTGCAGGTCTCAATCAGCGCAGTCCCTTGTACGCAGGTGTGATGGCGGTGTGTTTGTTTTCATTGGCTGGTATCCCTCCCATGGTGGGCTTTTACGCCAAACTCTCTGTGCTGCAGGCGTTGATTTCTTCGGGTCAGGCGTCGTATATTGCAATGGCGGTATTTGCGGTGATGATGTCGTTGGTGGGGGCTTTCTATTACCTACGTGTTATCAAGGTTATGTACTTCGACGAACCGATTACCGCAACCCACGTTATTGCCCCTATGGATGTCCGTGTGGTGTTGTGCGTGAACGGCGCTTTGGTGCTTATTTTGGGCCTACTGCCAGGTGGGCTCATGGCATTGTGTGCACGGTCAGTGCTGCAAATGCTGGGTACCTGATGTTGGTTTGTTGAGTCATAGATATTTTCCCTTAGCATGTTGATTTCTGCGTCTGTTTGGGTAGTTGTATTCGTTGCGCTCATAGCGGCCAATCTGCCATTCTTCAGCCTCAAATTCTTTGGTTTTTTCCAGTTCACAAAGGGGAAGACTTTGGGTTTGAGGTTAGTAGAGCTTGTAGTGTTCTACTTTCTAGTGGGTGCTTTGGGCTTGTTTTTGGAAAAGCGGGTAGGGCAAATTGCCCCCCAAGCTTGGCAGTTTTACGCAATTACATTCACCCTTTTTATTACTTTTGCCTTTCCGGGTTTTGTATACCGCTACCTTTTGAAGCACAAGAGCTAAGGTGACGCTGACCCAATGACCGACCGGCATTTGACCGAAATTTTGCTGTCTAGCGAAACATTGTTAAGCGGCTGTTTTCTGCAGATCAAATCTGACACAGTGCAATTGCCTGATGGGCTGTCTGCAATCCGGGAATATGTAGTTCACCCTGGAGCTGTGATGGTCATTCCACTTTTGGAAGATGCATTCGGCAATACCCGGATCGTGTTGGAGCGTCAGTTTCGCCACCCCATCGGCCAAGTGATGGTCGAATTTCCCGCGGGCAAGCTCGACCCGCACGAATCGATGCAAGACTGTGCACAACGGGAATTGCGTGAAGAAACTGGTTACTCTGCCGCTCAGTGGGCGCATGCCGGTGTGATGCACCCCGTTATTTCGTATTCCACTGAGTTCATCGATATATGGTTTGCGCGCCAGTTGACCCTAGGCTCGCGGCATTTGGACCAAGGCGAATTTTTGGACGTTTTTACGGCCACACCAGCTGAGTTTATGCAGTGGTGCCGCGAAGGTAGGGTCACTGACGCTAAGACATTGACAGGCGCACTTTGGCTGCAAAACGTACTTTCTGGCGCATGGTCGTTGGATTGGCAAGACGTGCCGGTGAAGCAGCTGTAGGTCCAGCGCATGAAAGTGTTTGACCTACAGTGCGCCCAAGGGCACCGCTTTGAGGGCTGGTTCGCCTCTGAAGATGACTTCAAAAGCCAATCGCAGCGGGAGTTGGTGCAGTGTCCCCTGTGCGGGGACCCCAGTGTTGTCAAAAAGCTCAGCGCACCTCGTTTGAACCTAACGACATCCAGAACCGATTCACAAAGTAGTGTAGACCAGCAGGCTGTTGGTGCGCCAGTTAATCAGCAAGCTTTAGATGCTTCATGGTTGGCAGTTGCACGCAAAATCGTGGCTAACACCACAGATGTAGGTACGCAGTTTGCGGACGAAGCGCGGAAAATTCACTATGGCGAAGCTGAAAATCGCGCGATTCGTGGCCAGACCACAGTCAATGAGGCGCGCGATTTAATCGAGGAAGGCATCGTGGTTGTGCCGCTGATGCTTCCTGATTCAGTCAAAAAGCCACTGCACTGATTAAGGGTACAGTCCGCGCAGTTCGCGCGCATGCAAGATGCGTTTGCAAGCTACGATAAACGTGGCGGTGCGCAAACTCACGTTGTTGTCTTGCGCGACCTGCCATACCCCTGCAAACGCTTCTTTCATGATGCGCACCAAGCGTGCATTGATCTCGTCTTCGCTCCAAAAGAAGCTGGAGAAGTCTTGCACCCACTCAAAATAGCTGACGGTTACGCCACCCGCATTGGCAATCACGTCGGGTATTACCAAAATGTTGCGCTCTTGCAAGATGTCGTCGGCTTCGGGGGTTGTAGGGCCGTTTGCACCTTCAATAATTAGCTTCGCCTGAATGCCCCCGGCATTCTCTGCCGTGATTTGTTGCTCCAAAGCTGCAGGCACCAAGATGTCACATGCGACACCCCAAAACGTGCTGTCGGCCACTGATTCGGCATGTGCAAAGCCTGCTACGGTGCCAGCGGTTGCCACATGCGACAGCAGCAACTGCACATCCAACCCGGCTTCGCGATAAATGGTGCCGCCATGGTCTTGCACTGCCACAATTCGTGCACCGGCCTGCGCAAACAGCTTTGCAGTGATACCGCCCACGTTGCCAAACCCCTGCACTGCAACGCGCGCACCTTGTATTTCGAGGCCAATGTGATGTGCTGCTTCTACGCCCACCGTAAACACGCCGCGCCCCGTGGCCTCGCGTCTGCCCAAGGACCCACCCAAGTCAATCGGTTTGCCGGTGACCACGCCCGTCGCGGTGGCACCCTCGTTCATGGAATAGGTGTCCATCATCCACGCCATGATTTGCTCATTGGTATTCACGTCGGGCGCGGGAATGTCTTTGGTGGGGCCGATGATGATGCCAATTTCGCTGGTGTAGCGGCGTGTCATACGTTCCAGTTCACCGCGCGACAGTGTTTTGGGGTCGACCCGAATA
The DNA here is from genome assembly GCA_041165385.1 of Pseudomonadota bacterium. Taxonomy (GTDB): domain Bacteria; phylum Pseudomonadota; class Gammaproteobacteria; order Burkholderiales; family Burkholderiaceae_C; genus Allorhodoferax. Next base: position 3,870 of record JBEANP010000155.1, read on the forward strand.
CCACCCTTGGCACCGCCGTAGGGCACATTCACAGCCGCATTTTTGACAGACATCCACGCCGACAGCGCCATCACTTCAGAAAGCGTCACGTCTTGGTGAAACCGCACACCGCCCTTGCCTGGTCCGCGCGAGGTGTTGTGCTGTACTCGATAGCCCTCAAAGTGGGCCACGGTACCGTTGTCCAGTTGAATGGGTACATCGACGATCAATGCACGTTTGGGGCGCTTCAGCGTTTCAGCCCAGCGGGCCAAATGGCCAAGGTAGGGAATGACACGGTCTACCTGTTGCAGGTAAATGCCCCACGGGCCGAGGTGGTCAGACTGCAGGTACGAGGGCAGCGGATGCTGGTAGGGGTTAGGGTACGAGGTGGGTTGTGCCATGTGTGCTCCTGTTGTGGGTGTTTAAGCCCCGCACTTTAGGCATGTACAACGCGCCTGTCTAAGGCCAAGTTTTTGTTTAACTATGCAAAAAAGTAATAGTTAAGAAAATTGGGACCACTCCACCTTTTAAGCGTTGAACTGCAGCGCGGCTAACCCTGCGTACACACCGCCACGCGCCACCAACTCGGCGTGGGTACCTTGCTCTACCAGTTCGCCGTGGTCTAGCACCACAATCAGGTCTGCCTTTTGCACTGTGGCCAGGCGGTGCGCAATCACCAGCGTGGTGCGGTCGCGCATGGCACTTTCCAGCGCGGCTTGCACCATGCGCTCGCTCTCGGCATCCAGCGCGCTGGTAGCCTCGTCTAGCAGCAACAGCGGCGGATTTTTAAGCATGGCGCGAGCAATCGCAATGCGCTGGCGCTGCCCGCCTGACAAGCGCACACCGCGTTCACCCAGAAAGGTGTTGTAGCCTTCAGGCAGTGCCGATATGAACTCATGCGCAAACGCCGCGTGTGCGGCGGCTTTCACTTCGGCGTCGCTGGCGTCTGGTTTTCCATAACGAATATTTTCCAGCGCTGTGCTGGAGAAAATAACCGCGTCTTGCGGCACGATGCCAACCCGCTGACGCAGCGCATCCAGGGCTTGCAGGCGGGTGTCCACGCCATCCAAAGCGATGCTGCCGCTTTGCGGATCGTAGTAGCGCAGCAGCAGCTGAAACACTGTGCTTTTGCCCGCTCCACTGGGCCCGACGATGGCCACGGTTTGCCCGGGCTTCACATCCAGCGTGAAATTTTGCAAGGCGGCTTGTTGTGGGCGCGATGGGTAATGAAAGCTTATTGCTTCAAATTTGATAGCGCTACCGGCAAGCGGCACGGGCGCTAAGGCCGGATTTAATGGTGAAATGATGGGTGACTGGGTGCTCAGCAGCTCCATCAGCCGCTCGGTGGCACCTGCTGCGCGCAGCAGGTCGCCATACACCTCGCCCAGCACTGCAAATGCGCTGGCCAAAATGATGACGTACACCACGGTTTGCCCCAAATGCCCCGCGCTGATGCGCCCCTCGGCCACCGCCTGGGTGCCTTGGTACAAGCCCCACAGCAGTGCCGCACTGGTGGCAATGATGATGAAGGCCACCAGCACCGAGCGCATCAGGCTGCGCTTGGTGGCGGTGGCAAACGCGTTGTCGGTGGAGGCCACAAAGCGCGCTGTTTCGCGCCCCTCAGCGGTGTAGCTTTGCACCACGGGAATGGCGTTCAGTACCTCGGCCGCTATGGCGCTGGAGTCGGCAATCCGGTCTTGCGAAGCGCGGGACAACTTGCGCACCCGCCGGCCAAACCACAGGCTGGGCACCACAATCAGCACCAACACCACCAGCACCTGCAGCATCACCACCGGGTTGGTCCACACCAGCACGCCCAGTGCGCCAATGCCCATCACCGCATTGCGCAAGCCCATGCTCAGCGACGAGCCCACCACGGTTTGCACCAGCGTGGTGTCGGCGCTCAAGCGCGACAGCACTTCGCCGGTCTGGGTGGTTTCAAAAAACTCGGGGCTTTGCTTGAGCACATGGCTGTACACCGCGTTACGCAGGTCGGCAGTCACCCGCTCGCCCAACCAGCTCACCATGTAAAACCGAAATGCCGAGAACAAGCCTAGCGCCACAGCCACCCCAAACAGCGCTGCAAAGTGTTCGCGCAGCGCCATCACCTGTGCGCCTTTGTCGCTTTGCACCAGTCCGCCGTCGATCAGGCTGCGCAACGCGATGGGAAACACCAAAGTGGCCCCGGCTGCCAGCACCAAAAACAGCAGCGCCAGACCAATGCGCCCCCGGTAGGGCTTCAAGAACGGCAGCAAGCCAGACAGGGATTTGGGGTTGGTGGATTTTGGGCGTTCTATAGTCATGGCGGTTTATATGAGGGTGCACTGCCCAGAAAACAGTGGAGTTCAAAAAAATAGAAGAATGAGGACCTAGCACCCGTGCAGTGTGCGTAAGCAGCTATAAAAATAATAGCATTTTAAAGTGTCAGTGCACTGGCGTACCCGGTCATCTCCAGGTAACCACGCCCTACCAAGCGGTTGCTGCTGTCCCACACCTCGCACAGCCCTTCCCAGTAAATGGCCCCAGTGGATTGGCGGCTGTCGAGCTCTTGGTTGTCGACAACGGCTTTGACCGTGTAAAAGTCGGCCGGGGTGCGCACAACCCACTCCACAGGATAGCTAGCTTTGCTCAAAGCACTGCGCCAGTGGCGCAGGGGCTTAAACAACACTTCGCCACGGCTAAAGGCAAAGGTGGCGTTGCCAGAGCGAAATGACCCCCCGTCCCACAGCGCTTGTCCTTGCTTGTCACGCAATTGAAAGGCGGTGAGCGCACTGCCATCCGTCAGGTTGATGCCGATCCAATCCCACCCCACCGCTTGGGGGTCGAGCAAGGACTGGCTCCACTCGTGGTCCAGCCACGCGGTG
>JBEANP010000156.1:0-6694 GCA_041165385.1 Pseudomonadota bacterium
AGCCGTTGATGACGGGCACGCGGGAATGCTCGGCAAAGCGCTCGATTTTCGTTTGCTCATAAGTGCGAATCATCACCAAATCGACCATGCGGCTGATGACTTTGGCGCTGTCTTCAATCGGCTCAGACCTGCCCAGTTGGCTGTCGCCGGTGGTCAGGTGCACCACGCTGCCGCCCAACTGGTACATGCCCGCTTCAAAGCTCACGCGGGTACGCGTTGAAGCTTTCTCGAAAATCATGGCCAGCGTGCGGTCTTCTAGCGGGTGGTGCTTCTCAAAGTTTTTAAACTTCTTTTTGATTAGCGCAGCGCGGCCCAGCAGGTAGGCGTATTCATCTGCCGTGAAGTCGGTAAATTGCAAATAGTGGCGCACCGGTGGCGCGCCCTTGGGCAGGGTGCTGGCAATGGCATCGCCAGACAGCTTTGTTGGTTTGGCGCTCATGCGGTTTCCTTGATCAGCGCACTGATCAGTGGCACCAGAATGGCAATAATTTCATCGGCCTCGGCGGTCGTCAAAATCAGTGGTGGTACCAAGCGGATGACGGTATCGGCAGTAACGCTGATCAGCAGGCCCGCGTCTGCGGCGCGTTGCACCAGCGCGCCGCATGGCTTGGCCAGATCAATGCCCAGCATCAGGCCCATGCCGCGGATTTCTCTCACGCTGCCAGTGGCAATTTCAGCAGACAGCGCTTTCTCCAAGCCCGCTTTCAAATGCGCACCAACGGTAGAGGCATTGGTCAGCAAGCCTTCTTCTTCCATGATGCGGATGGTTTCTACTCCTGCGCGGGTCGCCAACGGGTTACCGCCAAATGTGGTGCCGTGGTTGCCGGGCTGGAAGATATTGGCGGCTTTGGGGCCTGCCACGACAGCGCCAATCGGCACACCGGAGCCCAGCCCCTTTGCTAGTGGCATGACATCGGGTTTGATACCTGCCCACTGGTGGGCAAACCACTTGCCGGTGCGGCCCATGCCGCACTGCACTTCGTCAATCATTAGCAACCAGTCTTGCTGGTCGCACAGGGCGCGCACGTCGCGCAGGTAGTCCATGTGCATGGGGTTCACACCACCTTCGCCCTGGATGGCCTCGAAGAACACTGCCACCACATTGGGGTTGCCCTGCGTCGCCGCTTTGAGCTGCTCGATGTTGTTGATGGCCACGCGGATAAAACCCTCCACCAGCGGACCAAATCCGGCCTGCACCTTGGGGTTGCCGGTGGCGCTCAGCGTGGCAATGCTGCGGCCGTGGAAGGCTTTCTCATACACCACGATCTCAGGGCGCTCAATGCCCTTGTCGTGGCCAAATTTGCGTGCGAGCTTGAGTGCGGCTTCGTTGGCTTCCAGCCCGGTGGAGCAGAAGAACACATTGGTCAAGCCAGAGCGTTCCACCAGCATCTGTGCCAGCACTTCTTGGTTTGGCACGTGGTAGTAGTTGGAGGTGTGGATCAGCTTGGTCACCTGGTCTTGCAGCGCGGAGACCAGCTTGGGGTGGTTGTGGCCCAGCGTGTTGACCGCAATGCCGCCCAGCGCGTCCAGGTACTCGCGGCCATTGGTATCCCACACGCGGCAACCTTGGCCATGGCTCAAGGCGATGGGCAGGCGGCCATAGGTGTTCATCACGTGGGGTGACGATGGCGGTGCGGATACGGCAGGTGTGGACGAGGCGGCAGTCATGCAAAGCTCCATGTGTGGCACAAAACAAGGCGGCCCAACGCCAGCTTTTGCCGGTGGGGCCGTTGATCGGTGATTTTAGGGCTTTCCACCCTCAGTTAGAATTCTGTTGCAGCGCAGCACTCGAATCCAATTGATGGCAACCACCCCCTCCAAAGAACGTTACATCCTGGGCATTACCAACCAAGGTAAGACGTTTCGCCCAAGTGATTGGGCTGAGCGTTTGGCTGGTGTCATGAGTCAATTTCGCCCCGGTGGCCCCCAACCCGGCAGCCATTTGGGCTACTCGCCTTGGTGCGTTCCCACTTCTATCGGTCAAACAAAATGCGTCATCATCCACAGCGATTTGCGCGATTACGACGTAATGGCATGGGATTTTTGCGTCAACTTTGCCAAAGACAATGACTTGCAGGTGAGCGATACGCCGCCCATAGTGTCTGAGCGCGCACCCAAACCCTGAACCTGAAAACTACTAAGTCGCAAAATAAGCAGCAACAAAAAAGCCGTTCAATTGAACGGCTTTTTTGCTTTGCTGACAGCGCACCCACTAAAACGGCGCGCCGGGTGTTTTGAGGGCCCTGCGCGTGCTTTTTTTTGCTTAAGTAATTAAGCTGCAGTATTACGCTGCAAGTGCCAAGGCTTTCACCTTGGTAGCCAAACGGCTCTTGTCGCGTGCTGCTTTGTTTTTGTGGAAAATGCCTTTGTCGGCAACAGTGTCCACAACGGCTTGCATCTTCGCGAAGAGTTCAGCTGCCTTGGTCTTGTCGCCAGCAATCACAGCCTTTTCAACGTTCTTCACCGCAGTGCGGTATTTGGAACGCAGGGATGTGTTTGCTGCATTAATTTTGACGTCCTGGCGGACGCGTTTACGGCCCGACGCCAGGCGCGGGTTCTTTTTCTTGGGTTTTCCAGATGCCATTTGTATAGTTCCTTGTGTTTGAGGATGTTGTCAGCAAAGCCCACTATTGTAGCAGTCCTGCACACAAGTACACTTGCGATGTGAGCCTCCTTAAATCTGCTTCTACTGTCTCCTTGTGGACCCTGCTGTCACGCATCACCGGCTTGGTGCGTGAATTGTTAGTGGCCTCCACCTTTGGCGCCAGTGCCATGACCGACGCCTTTAACGTGGCGTTTCGCATTCCCAACCTGTTTCGTCGCTTGTTTGCCGAAGGTGCTTTCAGCCAGGCTTTTGTGCCTGTGTTGGCCGGCAGCAGGGCTCAAAACGGCGATGAGGCTACGGCTGTATTGGTCAGCCGGGTGGCTACTGTGTTGGCCTGGGTGTTGGTGGTCACGTGTGCGGTGGGGGTGATTGCTTCGCCGTTGATGGTTTGGGCTATGGCCAGCGGCATGCAAAAAGACCCGCGCGGGTTTGATGCTGCTGTTTTTATGACGCGGTTCATGTTCCCCTACATCGGTTTCATGTCCATGGTTGCGCTGTCGTCGGGCGTGCTGAATACTTGGAAGCGTTTTGCCGTGCCTGCTGCAACACCCGTGTTGCTGAATGTGGCCATGATCTCAGCCGCCTGGTTGCTGGCGCCCTGGTTCAAAACCAAGGGCATTGAACCCATTTATGCCATGGGTGTGGGCGTGATGATCGGAGGCTTACTGCAACTGCTTGTACAAATCCCGGCGCTCAAAAAGCTGGGTCTGTTGCCCCGCATTGGGTTGAATTGGAGCGCCTTAAAAGACGCTTGGCGCGACCCCGGCACGCAGCGCATTGCCAAACTCATGCTGCCCGCATTGCTGGGCGTGAGCGTGGCCCAAATATCGCTGCTAATTAACACCCAAATTGCCTCGCACCTGCCCACCGGCAGCGTAAGCTGGCTGACCTATGCCGACCGCCTGATGGAGTTTCCCACCGCCATGCTGGGTGTAGCTCTGGGTGTGGTGCTGATGCCGCAGTTGGCCGGAGCCAAGGCATTAGGTGACGCCGCCAAGTATTCGGCTTTGCTCGACTGGGGCCTGCGCATCGTGGTGCTGATGTCGGTGCCCTGCGCAGTGGGGTTGCTTATCTTTGCAAAGCCCTTGGTGGCCGTGCTGTACCACTACGGCGCGTTTACCGAATTTGACGTGCAGCAAACCACCACAGCATTGATGGGGTGGGGCGCTGGTTTGGTGGGCATTGTGGCCATCAAGGTGCTGGCGCCGGGCTACTACGCCAGCCAAGACATCAAAACCCCGGTGCGTATTGCCATCGTGGTGCTGGTGCTCACGCAGCTGATGAACATTGCTTTTGTGCCACTGTTTCAGCACGCCGGCCTGTCGTTGTCGATTGGTCTGGGTGCGTTGATTAACGCTACCTGGTTGCTGGTGGGCTTGCTGATGCGCAAGACGTATAGGCCCGAGCCTGGCTGGGGCTTTTTTGTCATGCAAGTGCTGGCGGGCAGCGCGTTGCTCGTCATTTATTTGCTGTGGGCAGCGCAGGCGTTTGCGTGGATCGACCTGCGCAGCGAAAGCCTCAAGCGCATCGGTTTGCTGGCTATGCTGATGGTGGGTGCCGCTGCGGTGTATTTGGGCGCGGTGTGGGCCGCGGGCCTGAACCTGCGGCAGTTTCTTCGTCGATAGCTGGGGCACAGGAGCTACCGTATGGACTTGTTGTATTTAGCCCCCACACCGCTAGATTACTTTGCCACGTTGGTGCAAAGCGATGCTGACTTTGTGCTGTTTGAAGCGGCGGTGAGCCTGGCACAAGACGAATACCCCGACCTGGATATTCAGTCCGTATTGGACGAGGTGGACCAGATGCTGGCCCGCGTGCGCAGGCGTTTGCCTGATGATGCCGGGCCGCTGCACAAACTGCGCGTGCTGAACCAGTTCTTCTTTCGCGACCTGGGGTTTGGCGGCAACGTTAACGACTATTACGACCCCGAGAACAGTTTTATCCACGTGCTGCTGCGTACACGAAGTGGCATTCCTATTTCGGTGGCCGTGGTGTGGATGGAGCTGGCCCAGGGGCTAGGCTTGTCGGTGCACGGCGTGGGTTTTCCGGGGCACTTCATGGTCAAGGTGAGCTTACCCATGGGGCAGGCGGTGATCGATCCTTTGAGTGGCCAATCACTCAGCCGAGAGGATTTGGCCGAGCGGCTAGAACCGTTTCGCAGGCGCAGCGGCTTGGCCGATGAGTTTGAAGTGCCGCTGGGCTTATACCTGCAAACACTGCCACCCCGCGACATCATGGCGCGCATGCTGCGCAACCTGAAAGAAATTTACCGCACGCAAGAAGACTGGGGCCGCATGTTGGCGATTCAGGAGCGGCTGATTGTGTTGCTGCCCGAGTCATGGTCCGAGTACCGCGACCGTGGCCTGGCCCATGCCGAACTGGGCAACACCGAGCAGGCTGTGGCCGACCTGGAGTGCTACCTGGTGCACGCCGAAGACCTGGTGGATGGTGACGCCATTGCCAACCGTGTGGATGAGCTACGCGGGAAAAAATAGGCCTCTGGCCCCGTGGAGTATGCGTAATTAGCTATCAAAAATATAGCTAACTGCCATCTCAGGACGGCGTTCATAACAATCTCAAGGTTTGAAAGCTACCAGTTGGGTAAGCCTTTCACAATAGGACATAGAAACTTTCCATTTGTCTGATCCAGACCTGACGTTAGCAACTCAGGACAGACCGAGAGTTTTTGCCGACTGATGTGTCAAAAACGGTATGTTTTTACTGCTGTCGTACGTGCCTAGAGGGATGGAAAAAATATGAATTTGTCTTCGATGGCCCAAAGTGCCATGGCAACTGCCGGACCTGACAAGGCTGTACATGAAGTTCAGGTGATCTTTCAGAATGCGTCTATCGGTATTGCACTGGTGCGTAATCGGTTGGTGGTAGCCTGCAACGCAGCACTGGCTGGCATTCTCGGTTATGGACAGGAAGTCCTGTTTGGTCTGCCCATCAGCAATCTATTTTCAAGTGACGCCGCCTATCAAGAGATAGTTGCCCAGGCGGAGTCTGTTCTTGAAGTGGGAGCGACATTTCGCACGGAGGCCATGTTTCTGGGCAAGGACGGAGTGGAGACGCATTGCAGCGTTGCTGCTTATGCAGTCGATTTCCAGCGACCAGAATTGGGCTCAATCTGGCTGGTTGACGATCTCACCCAGGAGCGCCGCAAAGGTGTCGCGTTGCAGGCAGCACTATTGCGGCTGGAAGCGATCAAAAACAATGCGCCGCTTGGCATTCTGCTCACGGTGAATCGCACCATTACAGACTGCAACGCCCATTTCGAGCGGATGTTCTCTTTTGCCCCGCGAGAAGCCATTGGCAAACCAGCGTCTATCTTGTTTCCAGACATTGAAACGTACGGACGGCTTGGTGAGTTGGCCAAGCCACTTCTGACCCATGCCCTGTGCGTTGACATTGAAATATGCATGCACCGTCAAAGTGGTGAGAATTTTTGGGCGCAATTAATCGGCTACGTGGAAGATCCAGCCCAGACCTCCACTGGCACGTTCTGGCTCATCAGTGACCGTTCCTTGGCACATGCGCAGGAGCAATCACTTCAGAGCGCGATTCAAGAGAACCAGGCCATCCTTGACGGAGTGGCGCTCGGTATGGTCGTGTTGCGGGACTGCCGGGTTCTGCGCTGCAATCAGCAGGCAGAGTTGTTGTTTGGGTACGCGCCGGGAGACATGATTGGACTGACCACTCGGGCGCTGTATTCCACAACAGAGGAATATCAGTGGGTGGGTGACAGTTTGTACCCATCACTGACCGTGGGCCAGTCGGTCTCCCGTGAATGCAAATTTTGTCGATTCGACGGTGAGACTTTTTGGGCTCGCATAAGCTGCAGGCAGTTGGGTGAGGGCGGCCCCATATCTGGCGCCACGCTTTGGCTAATCGAGGATATCACTGCAAAGCGCGCTATGGAAGAAGCGTTGCTGGCCGCAACGACGCTGAATCGGGTGGTCTTTGAAAGCGCAGGCGCAGCCATCATCGCGACCGATACACAGGGCACCATACAGCTTTTTAATGCCGCTGCGGAGCGCATGCTGGGCTATACACAGGAAGAAATGCAATACCGGCAAACTCCCGCGG
>JBEANP010000157.1:0-6647 GCA_041165385.1 Pseudomonadota bacterium
TGATCCAGGTCTGTGCGGTGAACAGTTTGGCTGCCATGGCACCGGCCATGGCCGGTGTGGGCAAATGCATAAACAGCATGGGCACCACAAAGAAGCCCAACGTAGTCAAACTTCCAAACCAAGCAGCCGCCAACCACAGGGGCAGCGTTTGCATACAGCTACGGGCCATGGTGCGATGCTTTAGATGTATTGCACTGCCATCACTTCGTAGGCGCGCTCGCCGCCGGGCGCTTGCACTACAGCGGTGTCGCCCTCTTCCTTGCCGATCAAGGCGCGGGCTATGGGGCTGCTGATGTTGATCAGGCCCAACTTCAGGTCGGCCTCGTCTTCGCCCACGATTTGGTACTTGACACGGTCGCCAGATTCTTCGTCTTCCAGCTCTACGGTGGCACCGAACACCACGCGGCCGTCGGCCTGGATGCTGGAGGGATCGATCACTTGGGCAATCGACATCTTGCCCTCAATCTCTTGAATGCGGCCTTCGATGAAGCCTTGGCGCTCTTTGGCGGCGTCGTAGTCGGCATTCTCACTCAAGTCGCCCTGAGCGCGGGCTTCCGAAATGGCTTGAATCACGCCGGGGCGCTCTACGGTTTTTAGCTTGTGCAGCTCAGCCTTGAGCAACTCTGCGCCGCGCTTGGTAACGGGGAATGTGGCCATGATTTTTATGCTTTCTTACGCGTCTAACTGGGCGTGCATTTCTTGCACAGAAATCACACCAAGGTGATCGAGGTATTTCATGCCTTCCACAGCGGCTTCTGCGCCCGCAATAGTGGTGTAAGTGGTCACCCTGGCCAGCAAAGCCGAGGTACGAATCTGACGCGAATCGGCAATGGCGTTGCGGCGCTCTTCCACGGTGTTGACCACCATGGAAATATCGCCGTTCTTGATCATGTCCACGATGTGCGGGCGGCCTTCGGCCACCTTGTTCACCACGCCACAGGCCACGCCTGCCGCGTTGATGCTGGCAGCGGTGCCTTTGGTGGCCACGATCTCAAAGCCCTGCGCAGCCAAAGCACGCGCCACTTCTACAGCGCGCTTCTTGTCGCTTTGCTTGACCGAGATAAACGCTTTGCCGCCGCGTGGCAGCTTGGCGCCCGCGCCGATCTGTGATTTCACAAACGCTTCGCCAAAGGTCTTGCCCACGCCCATCACTTCGCCGGTGGATTTCATCTCGGGGCCAAGGATGGTGTCCACACCGGGGAACTTAACAAACGGGAACACGGCCTCTTTCACGCTGAAATAAGGCGGTGTGACTTCTTTGGTGATGCCTTGCGATGCCAGCGTTTGCCCGGCCATGCAGCGCGCAGCCACCTTGGCCAGCTGGATGCCTGTGGCCTTGGACACAAAGGGCACCGTACGGCTGGCACGAGGGTTCACTTCCAGCACAAAGATGATGTCCTTGCCGTCCACATTTTGGATGGCAAACTGCACATTCATCAGGCCCACCACACTCAGCGACGCAGCCATGGCGGCAGTCTGGCGCTTAATCTCGTCTACCGTGTCCTTGGACAGTGAGTAAGGTGGCAACGAGCAGGCGGAATCACCGCTGTGCACACCTGCTTGCTCAATGTGCTCCATCACACCACCAATGAAGGTAGCGCCTTCTGAATCGCGAATGCAGTCCACATCGCACTCGATAGCGTCATTCAAAAAGCGATCGAGCAGCACGGGGGAGTCGTGGCTCACCTTGACGGCTTCGCGCATGTAGCGCTCCAGGTCGCGCTGTTCGTGCACGATTTCCATGGCGCGGCCACCCAACACATAACTGGGGCGCACCACTAACGGGTAGCCGAGGGCAGCGGCTTTCTCCAGCGCTTCGGGTTCGGTGCGGGCGGTGGCGTTGGGCGGTTGGCGCAGTTTCAGCTCGTGCAGCAGCTTTTGGAAACGCTCGCGGTCTTCGGCGGCGTCAATCATGTCGGGCGTGGTGCCGATGATCGGCACGCCGTTGGCCTCCAGATCAAGCGCCAATTTCAAAGGCGTTTGGCCACCGTATTGCACGATCACGCCCACGGGCTTTTCTTTGTCCACAATTTCCAGCACGTCTTCGAGCGTGAGGGGCTCAAAGTAAAGGCGGTCAGAGGTGTCGTAGTCGGTGGACACGGTCTCGGGGTTGCAATTGACCATGATGGTCTCGTACCCGTCTTCGCGCATGGCCAGTGCGGCGTGCACGCAGCAGTAGTCAAACTCAATACCCTGGCCGATGCGATTGGGGCCACCACCGAGAACCATAATTTTTTTGTTGTTGGTCGGCGCTGCTTCGCACTCGGAGCCTTCGGCCTCATACGTGGAATAGAGATAAGCCGTGTTGGTAGCAAACTCGGCCGCGCAAGTGTCCACGCGCTTGTACACGGGGCGCACACCCAAGGCACGGCGCTTCTCGCGCACAGCCTTGTCGGTGGTTTTAAACTGCTTCGCCAGGCGGCGGTCGGAGAAGCCTTTTTGCTTGAGGCCACGCAGTGTAGCTGCGTCGATGTTGTCCAGGGCGCTGCCCACGGCGGGCTGGGGCAGGCGCTCGATTTCAAGCTCCAGCTTCACAATCTGTTCGATCTGCACCAAAAACCAGGGGTCGATCTTGGTCAGCGCAAATACCTCGTCCACGCTCATGCCTTGGGCAAACGCATCACCCACGTACCAGATGCGCTCGGGGCCGGGCTCGCCCAGCTCCTTTTCCAGCACTTCGCGGTCCTGGGTTTTCTCATTCATGCCGTCCACGCCGACTTCCAAACCACGTAGAGCTTTTTGGAACGACTCCTGAAAGGTGCGGCCCATGGCCATAACTTCACCCACGCTCTTCATTTGCGTGGTCAGTCGGCTGTCGGCCGTTGGGAATTTCTCAAACGCAAAACGCGGAATTTTGGTAACAACGTAGTCGATGCTGGGCTCGAACGACGCGGGGGTGGCACCACCGGTAATGTCGTTGCGCAGTTCGTCCAGCGTGAAGCCCACAGCCAACTTGGCAGCGACTTTGGCGATGGGGAAGCCCGTGGCTTTAGAGGCCAGCGCGCTTGAGCGCGACACACGCGGATTCATCTCGATGACTACCATGCGGCCATCGACTGGGTTGATGGAAAACTGCACGTTAGAACCACCGGTATCCACACCGATTTCGCGCAGCACGGCCAGAGACGCATTGCGCAAGATCTGGTATTCCTTGTCGGTCAGAGTCTGCGCAGGGGCAACGGTAATGGAGTCGCCGGTGTGCACCCCCATCGGGTCCAAGTTTTCAATAGAACAGACGATGATGCAGTTGTCGGCGGTGTCGCGCACCACTTCCATCTCGTATTCTTTCCAGCCTAAGAGCGACTCTTCAATCAGCAGCTCATTGGTGGGCGAGGCCTCCAGGCCGCGCTTGCCAATGGTCTCAAATTCTTCGGGGTTGTAAGCAATGCCGCCACCCGTGCCGCCCAACGTGAAGCTGGGGCGAATAACGGTAGGGAAACCCAGCGTTTTTTGTACGCCCCAGGCTTCTTCCATAGTGTGGGCAATGCCCGAGCGTGCAGAGCCCAAGCCGATCTTCGTCATGGCGTCTTTGAACTTGAGGCGGTCTTCGGCTTTGTCGATTGCCTCAGGCTTGGCGCCAATCAACTCGACGGGCCGTCCCGTCGCAGCACCCAAGTATTTCTCAAATACGCCATGGTGCCAAAGGTCGAGTGCGCAATTCAGCGCAGTCTGGCCGCCCATGGTGGGCAAGATCGCATCGGGGCGTTCTTTAGCAATGATTTTTTCAACCGTCTGCCAAGTGATGGGTTCGATGTAGGTCACATCTGCCGTGGCCGGGTCGGTCATGATCGTGGCGGGGTTGCTGTTAATCAAAATGACTTTATAGCCCTCCTCACGCAGCGCCTTGCAGGCTTGTACGCCAGAGTAATCGAACTCGCAGGCTTGCCCAATGATGATGGGGCCTGCGCCGATGATAAGAATGCTTTTTAGGTCGGTACGTTTTGGCATTTTGGAACTCGTTGCTTTGAAGGCAATTTACTTGTAATTAATTCAAACTTGCGGTGGCGAGCTTGGCGCCAAACCACATAAATAATGCGCCCACTGCGCTGGAAAGGCTGGCAGACAAGCGCTTGCGTCGGCTGAAAGCTTGCGCCAAGTGCGCGCCAGCAAAAATCAGCGCTGCCAGGTACATGGCACTGAACGCCATGACGATCGTGCTCAAAATCAAAAACGGCACTGCCGGAGTGTCGTAAGTGGGATCGATGAACTGAACAAAAAACGACAGCAAAAACAAAATCGCCTTGGGGTTTAACAGACTGATGACCAGTGCACGCTTGAAAGGATGAGCCAAATGGGCGGGCGTTTCAGCGACAACCATTTGTTCCACTTTGGCTTGATCGCGCCATTTTTGAATAGCTGACCAAACCAGGTTAAGCCCCACCCAGGTCAAATAGGCGGCACCAGCGTACTTCACCACCATGAAGAGAGCGGGATACGTGCGCAACAATCCCGCAGCGCCCAGCGCAGTCAAGGTCAACAAAACCGTGTCGCCCACAAACACGCCAAATGCGCCCTGCCACCCGGCTTTAACACCACGTGTCGTGGCCACTGACAAAACGAACAGCGAATTGGGGCCAGGCAGCAAAATAATGCCCAGTGCGCCCAAGGCGTAGGTCCAGATGTCGGTGACCCCGTAGAAGCTCATATTTACTTGGCTCCGTAAGTGGTCATGTCGCGGATAAAGCGGTCAAACAAATACCCAATGTCGTGCGGGCCGGGAGATGCTTCGGGGTGGCCCTGGAAGCAAAACGCGGGCTTGTCCGTACGCTCAAGGCCCTGCAAGGTGTTGTCAAACAAGCTGATGTGGGTGGGGCGCAGGTTCGCGGGGAGGGTTTTCTCATCCACCGCAAAACCGTGGTTTTGGCTGGTAATGGACACCCGTCCACTGTCGAGGTCTTTGACAGGATGGTTTGCACCATGGTGGCCGAACTTCATCTTGAAGGTTTTGGCACCGCTGGCCAAGGCCATGATCTGGTGACCCAGGCAAATACCAAAGGTGGGAATGCCGGATTCAATCAACTCCTTGGCGGCTGCAATTGCGTAATCGCAAGGCTCAGGGTCGCCAGGGCCGTTGCTCAAGAAAATACCATTGGGGTTGAGCTTTTGCACTTCAGCAGCTGGCGTTTGCGCCGGCACCACAGTAACCTTGCAACCGCGCTCGGCCAACATACGCAAGATGTTTTTCTTCACACCGAAGTCATAAGCCACAACGTGAAACTTGGGGTTGGTTTGCTGGCCGTAGCCTGGGTTGCCGTCGGCGTTCACGAGCTTCCACTCCGACTCGGTCCACCGATAGCTGGTAGCGCTAGTTACGACTTTTGCCAAGTCCAAACCGGCCATGCGCGGTGCGCATTTTGCTGCAGCCACTGCTTTTTCAATTACCTCTTTGGTCACCGCTTCACCGGCGGCTAACGCAAGGATGCACCCATTTTGCGCACCTTGGGTGCGCAGTTGGCGAGTGAGTTGACGTGTGTCGATGTTGGAAATGGCAACCGTGCCCTCTGCTACCAGGTACTGGGTCAGCGTCTGGGTGGAGCGGAAGTTGCTTGCCAACAAAGGCAAGTCCTTGATGATCAAGCCGGCAGCATGAACTTTGTTGGACTCCACATCTTCAGGGTTGATGCCGTAGTTGCCGATATGGGGGTAAGTGAGCGTAACGATCTGCTGACAATAGCTGGGATCGGTGAGAATTTCCTGGTAGCCGGTCATGGAGGTGTTAAACACCACTTCACCGACGGTAGAACCTGGGGCACCGATGGAATTGCCGACATAGACCGTGCCGTCTGCGAGCGCCAAAACGGCGGGTGGGGTAGTTCCCTTGAGAGACAAAAGCACTGGTTTCTCCGAATGGGTTACGGTTACGCCCAAACGCACTCAAGAGTCAGCTCTTGGCGGATGCTTTTAAGAGGGAAAAGTTCAGAGTGGCGCTTGGGACAGCTGTTTTCTGGAAAGCCACCGATTATAACGGAGGGCTAGTCGTTTTCCCTGACACGACATTTTTGTAGACGCACTTTTGGTTTCAACCAAGACTGCTGGCATGCAAACAGATAGCAGCAGCAGCAGCGACGTTAAGTGACTCTTCGCCACCGGGCTGGCCGATGCGGGCAAAGTGGGTGGCTCGCTCCATCAGCTCCTGGCACACGCCCTGCCCTTCGTGGCCCATGGCCCAGGCGCAGGGACTGGGCAGGCGTAAGTTTTGAATCAGTTCGCCCTTGTGGGAGCTGGTGACCACCAGAGGCACTCGCAGAGCATTCAGGGCATCAAGCTCAACGCCCTCAACCAGCCTTAGGCCGAAATGCGCGCCCATGCCGGCCCGCAGCACCTTGGGGCTCCATAGCGCAGCGCTACCTTTGAGGGCGAGCACTTGCCTAAACCCAAAAGCGCCGGCGCTGCGCAGAATAGACCCCACATTACCCGCGTCCTGCACACGATCCAAGATGACCGTAGCCACACCAGCTTGAATGGCGGTATCAGTGGGCATGTCCAGTACAAACCCCACTTTGGCGGGCGACTCCAGACCACTCAGGTCTTTAAACAACACATCCGAAATCACTATCGTTTTAATAGCTGCCTGTGCATAGTGCAAGGAGGCAAGAGGCCCTGACTTGGGGTCTTGCCAATATGACTCTGAAACCACCACCACCGTG
>JBEANP010000158.1:0-6636 GCA_041165385.1 Pseudomonadota bacterium
AATGGCTGCGACATTCAAATCCAGTTCGGCGTAGTAGGGGGCCAGTGTGCTGCGCCATGTGGTCTCTTGCATATGGTCAGCAGGTGTAGCGGGGTGACAAAAAAAATTGACGTTATACGGCTGCTTGGTGTGCTGGCTCAGCAGGGCCAGCTCTTGGCGCAACGCATCGGCGCTCAGCATGGCGCAAGGCAAAGAGCCCAACCCCCCTGCGTTGCACACTGCGATGGCTAATGCGCTGCCTTGCACTCCCGCCATGGGGGCCTGAATGAGGGGCAGGGCGGTGCCCAAAAATGAGGTCTTGTACATGGGGTTAGTAGATGGTTCGGGCAATGGATACACTGATTGGTTACCCAAAATCTACCACCGAATATTTACATCTGGATAGCCTAATCATGCCCACGCACCAACCCCTGGCAACTGTGCCCCTGGATGATTCTGCAGAGATACGCACGGGTACGTTTGTGAGCTACCCCGGCTCGCCATTTGAGCTGTACCAACCTTATCCGCCAGCGGGTGATCAGCCCGATGCCATCGACAAACTGGTCGACGGTGTACTGGACGGTGAAGTGTTTCAAACGCTGCTGGGGGTGACTGGCTCGGGCAAAACCTTCACCATGGCCAACGTGATTGCGCGTTTGGGGCGCCCGGCCATTGTGTTTGCGCCCAACAAAACTTTGGCGGCACAGCTGTACAGCGAATTCCGCGAGTTTTTCCCCAAAAACGCGGTGGAGTATTTCGTCAGCTACTACGACTACTACCAGCCCGAAGCCTATGTGCCGCAGCGCGATTTGTTTATCGAGAAAGACAGCGCGATCAACGAGCACATTGAACAGATGCGCCTGAGCTGCACGAAAAGCGTTTTGGAGCGGCGCGATGTGGTGATTGTGGCCACGGTGTCCGCCATCTACGGTATTGGCCAGCCCGAGGCGTACCACAAGATGGTAATGACCTTGCGGGTGGGCGACAAAAAGGGACAGCGCGACATGATCGCCCAACTGGTGCGCATGCAGTACCAGCGCAATGACATGGACTTCAGCCGGGGTGCGTTCCGCGTTCGCGGAGACACCATCGATATATTCCCCGCCGAGCACAGTGAGATGGCGATTCGCGTGGAACTGTTTGACGATGAGATTGAGAGCCTGCAGCTGTTTGACCCGCTTACAGGCCGCATTCGCCAGAAAATCCCCCGTTTTACGGTGTACCCCAGCAGCCATTACGTCACCCCGCGTGACCAGGTGCTGATTGCTGTGGAAACCATCAAGCTGGAGCTGGCCGACCGCCTTAAAGAATTTGTGACCCAGGGCAAACTGGTAGAGGCGCAGCGGCTGGAGCAGCGCACCCGGTTTGATCTGGAAATGCTCAGCGAAGTAGGGCACTGCAAAGGCATTGAAAACTACAGCCGCCACCTGAGTGGCTCCGCACCGGGTGAGCCGCCGGCCACTCTGACAGACTATCTGCCCAAAGACGCGGTGATGTTTCTGGACGAAAGCCATGTGCTGATTGGCCAGTTTGGCGGCATGTACAACGGTGACCGTTCGCGCAAGACCACGTTGGTGGAATATGGCTTTAGGCTACCTAGCGCGCTGGACAACCGTCCGCTGAAGTTTGAAGAGTTTGAGACCAAGATGCGCCAGGCCATCTTCGTATCTGCCACGCCCGCGCAGTGGGAAAAAGACCATGCAGGTCAGGTGGTTGAGCAGGTGGTCCGCCCTACAGGATTGGTGGACCCGCTGGTAGAGGTGCGACCCGCCACCAGCCAGGTGGACGATGTGCTGCAAGAAATTCGTATTCGGGTGGACAAAAACGAGCGGGTGCTGATCACTACGCTCACCAAGCGCATGGCAGAGCAATTGACGGATTATTTGACCGATAACGGGGTGAAAGTGCGCTATCTGCACAGCGATGTAGATACGGTAGAGCGGGTAGAAATATTGCGTGATTTGCGCTTGGGCACCTTCGACGTGTTGGTGGGCATCAACCTGCTGCGTGAGGGCCTGGATATTCCAGAGGTGTCGCTAGTCGCTATTTTGGACGCGGACAAAGAAGGTTTTTTGCGCTCAGAGCGTTCGCTGATCCAGACCATAGGCCGTGCAGCTCGTAACTTGGAAGGCCGTGCCATTCTGTACGCTGACAAAATTACCAACTCCATGGACCTCGCAATCGGCGAAACCGAGCGCAGACGCAAAAAACAAATCGCCCATAACCTCGAGCGTGGCATCACGCCCAAAGCGATTGTGAAAAAGGTACGCGACTTGATCGACGGCGTGTACAGCGAGAAGGCGGGCAAGGAAGCCGAGCGTCTGGAGCGCGATGCGCAGGCCAGGGCACAGGTGGAAGACATGAGTGAGAAAGACGTGTCGCGCGAGATCAAGCGGCTGGAGAAATTGATGATGGAGCATGCCCGCAATTTGGAGTTTGAAAAGGCGGCGCGGGTGCGTGACCAGTTGGCACTTTTGAAGGAGCAGGCCTTCGGTGCAGCGGGAAGTGACAGCGTGGTTTTGCTGGGTAACCCTTTGAAATAGGAGGGTATGCGACTGGTTAGTCTAGGTATCCGAGCGAAATACTTGGTTTATTGCTATACTTGACACCGTTAGTCAACCAAACAGGACTGAAGGAGCAAGCGATGCGTCTCACCACCAAAGGCCGTTTTGCGGTTACCGCGATGATCGATTTAGGTCTGCGCCAAGCAGCCGGCCCTGTCACGTTGGCTGCTATCAGCCAACGCCAGCAAATTTCACTCTCTTATTTGGAGCAACTGTTTGGTAAGCTGCGCCGCCATGAATTGGTGGAATCCACCCGTGGCCCTGGCGGCGGCTACACCTTGGCACGCAAAGCCAGTGACATCACCGTGGCGGACATCATTGTCTCCGTAGACGAGCCTATTGATGCCACCCAATGCGGCGGCAAAGAAAACTGTTTGGGTGAAGGCAACCGCTGCATGACTCACGACCTGTGGGCTTCGCTCAATGTGCGTATGGTGGAATTTTTAGACTCTGTTTCCCTGCAAAAGTTGGTAGACGACCAACTTGCAAAAGGCATACAAGTGGAAGACAAACCCAGCGTTAAGCGTGCTATTTCTGCCATGCCCGTTAGCAAGCCCATTCGCATTAACGCACCCAATTCTGTTTTTGCTTTGGGCAACGCCTTTTCCAAATCCTAAATATTTGAATTTTTATTGAGCAATTCGCCATATGGACTCCACGCCCCATTTCCCCATTTACATGGACTACAGCGCCACCAACCCTTGCGATGAGCGGGTGGTAGATGCCATGGTTCCTTGGTTGCGCAACCACTTTGGCAACCCCGCTTCACGCAGCCACGCGTGGGGCTGGGAGGCTGAGGCGGCGGTTGAAAAAGCGCGCGAGCAAGTTGCGGCTTTGATTGGTGCCGACCCGCGCGAAATCGTGTGGACTTCCGGTGCTACCGAGTCCAACAACCTGGCTTTGAAAGGTGCTGCGCACTTTTACAAGTCCAAAGGCAAACACATCATCACCGTCAAAACGGAGCACAAAGCCGTGCTGGATACCTGCCGTGAGTTGGAGCGCCAAGGGTTTGAAGTGACCTACCTGGACGTGCAAGAAGACGGTTTGGTCAATCTGGATGCATTCAAAGCAGCCATTCGCCCAGACACCATTTTGGCCAGCGTCATGTTTGTGAACAACGAAATTGGCGTGATCCAAGACGTGACGGCTATCGGCAACGCATGCCGCGAAAAAGGCGTGATTTTCCATGTGGATGCGGCGCAAGCCACCGGCCGTGTGGACATCGACATGATCAAGTTGCCCATCGACTTGATGAGTCTGACGTCGCACAAGACCTATGGTCCCAAAGGCATTGGTGCTTTGTTTGTGCGCCGTAAACCCCGTATTCGTCTGGAAGCCCAGATGCACGGTGGCGGCCACGAGCGCGGCATGCGCAGTGGCACTTTGCCAACCCACCAGATCGTGGGAATGGGCGAAGCCTACGCAATAGCCAAAGAAGAAATGGGTGCCGAGAACATTCGCATCAAAGCACTGCATGACCGCATGCTGGAGGGTCTAGAAGGCATTGAGCAAGTGTTCATCAATGGTCACAAAGACCAGCGTGTCCCACACAACTTGAACATGAGTTTCAACTATGTAGAAGGCGAGTCATTGATCATGGGTATCAAAGGCTTGGCAGTGAGCAGCGGTTCGGCCTGCACATCTGCATCCTTGGAGCCCAGCTATGTGTTGCGTGCTTTGGGGCGCAGCGATGAGTTGGCCCACAGTAGCTTGCGCATGACCATTGGGCGCTGGACGACCGAAGAAGAGATTGACTACGCAGTGGACACCATTAAGAAAAACGTGGCCAAACTGCGTGACCTGAGCCCTCTGTGGGACATGTACCAGGAAGGTATTGATATCAGCACCATTCAATGGGCTGCACATTAAAGGAAAACCAAAATGGCATATTCTGAAAAAGTCGTTGACCACTACGAAAACCCCCGCAACGTTGGCAGCTTTGAAAAAGGCGACGACAGCGTAGGCACTGGCATGGTAGGCGCACCTGCTTGCGGTGACGTCATGAAGCTGCAGATTAAGGTGAATCCTCTTACCGGTGTGATTGAAGACGCTCGTTTTAAAACCTACGGTTGTGGTTCTGCCATCGCCTCATCGTCCTTGGTGACGGAGTGGGTTAAAGGCAAAACGCTTGACGAAGCTGCTGCGCTGAAAAACAGCCAAATTGCAGAAGAATTGGCTTTGCCTCCCGTGAAAATTCATTGCTCCATCTTGGCCGAAGATGCCATCAAGGCTGCGGTGGATGACTACAAAAAGAAACATTTGAATTAAGGGTTTGTGGAACAGGGCGTTATGGCTGTTCCCCATAGATCAATATGGCAGTTACTCTGACAGAAGCCGCAGCGCGGCACGTCACCCGTTATCTCACCAAACGCGGCAAAGGCGTCGGCGTGCGATTGGGCGTGAAGACTACTGGGTGCTCTGGATTGGCCTACACGCTGGAATATGTTGATGACATTCCGGCGGAAGACACTGTGTTCGAAGGCCATGGCGTCAAAGTGTTGATCGACCCCAAGAGCTTGGCCTACATCGATGGCACCCAGCTGGACTTCGTGCGAGAAGGGTTGAACGAAGGGTTTCGTTTCAATAACCCCAACGAGCGCGACAAGTGCGGTTGTGGTGAATCGTTCCGCGTGTGAACCTGCAAGACGATGACTTCACGCTGTTTGGCTTAAAGCAGCAATTTGCGCAGGACCGCACCGTGGTGGATGCGCGCTGGAAAGATCTGCAGCGAGAAGCCCACCCGGATAAATTCGCCGCGCACCGCGGTGCTGCACAGCGTATAGCCATGCAGTGGTCGGTCCGCATCAATGAGGCTTACCAGCGCCTCAAAGACCCCCTTAAAAGAGCCGCTTATTTGTGCGAGTTGGGTGGTGCCGCTATCAATGCCCACAGCAACACTGCAATGCCCGCGCAGTTTTTGATGCAGCAAATGGAGTGGCGTGAAGCGCTTGAAGATGCTACGACGGCGCAATCAGTTGAGGCGCTGTTGGGCGAGGTGCAGGATTCACGCAAGCAACTGCTGCAAGAATGCGGGCATCACCTCGACGTGCAACACGACCCGACCGCTGCAGTGACGCCTGTACGCGCACTGATGTTTATTGAAAAGTTTGCCCAAGACCTGAACCAGCGCTTGGACCAGTTTGAGTAGTTTTATCTATGGCGCTTCTGCAAATATCTGAACCCGGTCAGTCCCCTAATCCTCACGAGCGACGCATTGCCATAGGCATTGATCTCGGTACTACGCATTCCCTGGTTGCTTCCATTCGCAATGGCGTTGCTGAATGCCTGCCGGATGCACAGGGCCGTGCCATTCTTCCCAGTGTGGTGCGCTATCTGGACGCAGAGCGCCGTCAAATTGGTTTTGAAGCGCTGAGCAATCAGACTACCGACCCGGGAAACACCATCGCGTCAGTGAAGCGGCTGATGGGACGTGGTATTAAAGACTTAGTACAGGCCGACAAGTTGCCCTATGCGTTGGTCGATGCACCTGGCATGGTACAGGTGCGCACGATTGCCGGAATAAAAAGCCCGGTGGAAGTGAGCGCCGAGATTTTGGCGACACTGCGGTTTCGTGCTGAAGACAGTTTTAACGACGACGTGTTTGGTGCCGTGATTACCGTGCCGGCCTATTTTGACGATGCACAGCGCCAAGCCACGAAAGATGCAGCCCAACTCGCGGGGTTGAATGTTTTGCGATTGATCAACGAACCTACCGCAGCCGCTATCGCCTATGGTTTAGACAATGGGTCGGAAGGCGTTTACGCTATTTACGACTTGGGCGGTGGTACTTTCGATATTTCGGTTCTGCGCTTGTCGGCAGGCGTTTTTGAAGTCTTGGCCACTGGGGGCGATTCGGCTTTAGGCGGCGACGACTATGACCGTGCACTGGCCGACTGGTTGTTGTCGTCATCTGAACTCACGGTGCACAGCGGAGAAGACCAAGCTGTTTTGATGGCAGAAGCGCGGCGCTGTAAAGAGGCACTTTCAGACGAAGAAATTGTTACGGCGGAGGCCGACTTGTCGGTGGGTGCGGTTGATCTTTCCTTGAACCGTACGCAGTTTGAAAATACTACTGCCGCGTTGACGGCAAGCA
>JBEANP010000159.1:0-6573 GCA_041165385.1 Pseudomonadota bacterium
AGTGGTTGCCGCAACGCTCACGCCCAAATGGAGCCAGCTCCAAAATACAAAACGCCTGCGTAGTTTGTGAGGCGAGAGGGTGGAGAGCAAAAACAGCCGTCCGTCAGCCGGCGCGCGCACCATGTGGATGCCGCTTTGGTTACGGATGGCGCGGTGTTGTTGCTCTACCGTGCCAGTCGCCAGCTTGCGTGCCAGCTCCCATTCGGCCATGCTGATCTGGCCGTCGCGGTCCAGATCAAAGCGGCGTTTCAGTTGGGTAGGATTACTTTTCCATTCCGCCAGCAGCGCACTCACGTCGTCGCGCAGGCTCAGGGCCGAGTTGGCTCCACCGATGGTGGAAAACTCACCCAAAACGTAGAGGGGGCATCCGCCAAACAAAAGCTCTTCCACCAACTTGGTATCCGTATCAGGGTAGCTGGTGCGTACTTCGGGCGCTACCACCTCGGCGTGGTCGGGGTCCACGTTGCAGGAACCGGTGCCGTCGTTAATTTCAAAGGTGGCGCTGCTCACGCCGCTGTCTGTGCGCTGCCATTCGCGCTTGTTGTTCCCGTCGCGGGTGTATAAGTTATAGCGGTACCAGATGCATTGCACGCCGCTCCTGGGGCTGTAGATCAGATTGTTGATGTCTACATTGGCACGGCCCATAACTTCGACATAGCCCTGTGCCGCCGAGCCTATGCGCGAAGTGGCCTGCTCGCCAATAGCGCGTGCGCGGCGCAGGGCTGCGGCCCACGCCAGCACGCCTACTCCTGCCGCAAACCCCAAACACCATGCAGAAGGCTGCCCGGGACCAATGCGAACGGCAAAGGCAAACAACCCCAAATAGCAGACGGCCATCACTTGGCTGGGGTTTTGACTGCGCAACCAGCGCAGCATTTGAATTTGCAACGGCATGACCCTCTATGCTTGTGCGTTAGGCCTTGAAGCGTTGCGCAATATCTACGTCTTTAAGTTCGTCAGCAGCAAACTGCAGCATCACTGCGGTCTTGAAATTGAAAACCCTCGCTACCAGCACGCCGGGGAATTGTTCCATCGCCACGTTGTTGATATTCACGCTGTCGTTGTAAAACTCACGGCGGTCGGCAATGGCGCTCTCTAGTCCACTGATACGGGTTTGCAGGTGCAAAAACTGCTCGTTGGCTTTCAGGTCGGGGTAGCTTTCGGCCAGTGCAAACAGCTGGCCCAGTCCGTTGCGCAGCGCGCTTTCGGCAGAACCCAGGGCGGCTACGTTTTGGTGCTCACGCGCGTCGGACACGCGTGCACGCGCGGCGATTACTTTTTCCAGCGTGACCTGCTCGTGCTGCATGTATTGCCGGCAAGTGTCTACCAGCTTGGGCAGCTCGTCGTGGCGCTGCTTGAGCAACACATCAATATTGGCCCAGGCTTTTGTAACGCCATTTTTTACGTTCACCAGGCCGTTGTAGGTGGACACCAGGTACACCACCGCTACTGCCAATATCAACCAAAACACGATTCCCATAAAACGCCCTTAAATTAAGAAGAAAATAAGCTTCCAGCGCCCATGCAGCATGCTTAGTTTGCTATAATTTTTATAGCAAAAATATCTTACCTGGGTTCAATATGTTATCCGGGTCCAGCGCTTTTTTGATGGTCCGCATCATGTCCACCGCGCCTGCGCCGGTCTCGGTGACCAAAAAGTCCATTTTGTGCAGGCCCACGCCGTGTTCACCGGTGCAGGTGCCACCCAGGGCCAGTGCGCGCGCTACCAGTTGGTGGTTGAGCTTTTCGGCCAGCACGCGTTCTTCGGGCTTGTTGGGGTCGATCAGGTAGCCCATGTGGAAGTTGCCGTCGCCCACATGGCCCACCATGAAGTACGGCAGGCCGGCCTCTTGCACCTCGGTCACCGAGTCCAGCAGCGCATCGGCCAGGCGCGAAATGGGCACGCAGGTGTCGGTGGTAATGGCCTTGCAGCCGGGTACCGACTGCACGCCGGCAAAGTAGGCGTTGTGTCGCGCGGTCCACAGGCGGGTGCGTTCTTCGGGTGTCTCGGCCCACTCAAACGCCGCGCCACCAAATTCGGCGGCAATGTCCTGAACGGTTTGCACTTGTTCCTTGACGCCATCGGGCGAGCCGTGAAACTCAAACAGCAGCATGGTGCTTTCGTGCAAGCTGAGCTTGGAGTGGGCGTTCACCATGCGCACCGTGTTGGCATCCAGCAGCTCGCAGCGGGCTATGGGCACGCCCATCTGGATGATCTGGATGGTGGTGTTGACGGCATCCGCCAGCGTGGGGAACGCGCAGGTCGCGGCCATGACCGCCTCGGGCAGCGGGTACAACTTGACTGTGATCTCGGTCATCACGCCCAGTGTGCCCTCGCTACCCACCATCAGGCGGGTCAGGTCGTAGCCCGCTGCCGACTTCTTGGCGCGGGTGCCAGTGCGAATCACCTCGCCGCTGGCCGTGACCACTTCCAGAGCCAGCACGTTCTCGCGCATGGTGCCGTAGCGCACGGCGTTGGTACCGCTGGCGCGGGTGGCGCTCATGCCGCCGATGGTGGCGTCCGCGCCGGGGTCGATTGGGAAAAACAGGCCGGTGGACTTGACGGCCTCGTTCAGCGCCTTGCGCGTCACACCGGGCTGCACGGTCACGGTCAGGTCTTCGGCGTTGATGCTTAGCACCTGGTTCATACGGCTCACGTCCAAACTGATACCGCCTTGCACCGCCAGCAGGTGGCCCTCTAACGACGAGCCCACGCCAAAGGGAATGACAGGCACCTTGTACTGCGCAGCCAGCTTGATCGCGTCACTCACATCCTGCGTGCTCTGGGCAAACACCACCGCGGAAGGGGGCGGAATGTCAAACGCCGACTCATCCCGCCCGTGCTGCTCGCGCACCACCAGCGCGGTGGAGCACTGGTCGGCGAAGCGGGCCTTGAGCGCGTCCAGTAGCGCGGCAGGAACGGCGCGGGGCGTGGCTTGGGGGAGCAGGTGGTTCAGGGTGGTAGGGGCGTTCATGGCAAAACTTTCGTTGGATAAGCTCACACAGCGGTCAGTACGAAGCGGCTTTCGCCGTGCGCCAGCGGGGGGTGTGTGACGAGCGACTTTAACTGTGGGCGTGGTGTTTGCAAGTGTGCCATGTCAGGGCGCGGGCGTGGGCCCCACCAGCCCTCGATAGCGTGGGCCATAGACAGGAGCCGGGCGTCGTGGTGCAGCGGTGCGATCAGTTGCAAACCAAAGGGCATGCCCAGTTCGTCAGTGCCGCATGGCAATGTCAGCGCGGGGCAGGTGGCCAGGGTAACCAAGTAGGTGAGGCTGAGCCACTCGTAGTAGTTGCGTTGTTCTACGCTATCGATATGGGTGGCATACAGCGCGCTCCAGGGAAACGGCGAGAGCGGTGTGACCGGTGCCACGATCAGGTCCACCGATTGGAATGCATGCTGAAACTGGCGAAAAATTTGCGTTTGCGTCATATGGGCCCGTGCGCGGTCGGCCAGGGTAATGTGGGCGGCCATCTCCACATTGGCACGCACATTGGGTGCCAGGCTGTCGGGGTCTGAGCGCCAAAGGGCCTCAAAACCTGCAAGAAAGCTCTCGGCCCTGATCACGTCAAAACACCGGTGCCCTTCGCCCAAATGCCAGTCCAAGGGCTCGCAGTGGGCAACCTGGGTTGCGAGCTGCGCCACGCGATTGGCAAACACGCGGCGGATCATTGGGTCGACCGCACAGGCGCCAAAGTCGGGCGTGAAGGCAATCCGCAGTCCGGACAGATCGACTTCGGGCAAAGGCCAGAACGTGCCCACCGGGTGCATACCGCTGAGAGGGTCCATAGGATGGGGACCGGTGCAGGCTGACATTAACAGCGCGGTGTCGGAAACATTGCGTGCCATCGGCCCCAGCACGGAGATGGCGGACCACCCTAGCGGGCGGGCGTCGTTGGCAATGACACCGGGCGATGGACGCAGTCCGACCACACCACACAGCGCCGCAGGAATCCGCAGGGACCCGCCAGTGTCTGAGCCGGTGCACAAAGGCAGCATGTCAGTAGCCAGAGCCGCCGCAGAGCCACCAGACGACCCGCCTGCATTCAGGTCGGGGTTAAACGGGTTGCCTGTGGCCCCCCACACCGGATTGCGTGTGTTTGCGCCAGCCCCTGAGTCGGGCACATTGGTCTTGGCGGTGACTATGGCGCCTGCTTTGCGCAGCCGGGCCACCAGGGCATTGTCTTGCGTTGGCACGTTGCCGCGCAAGCGTACATTGCCGTGGGTGGTGAGCAGTCCTGCGGTGTCTTGCAGGTCTTTGACGCCCAATGGCAGACCATGCAAAGGGGGTAACGGGTCGCCCCGCATCACTGCCTGCTCTGCCTGGGCGGCGGCGGCCAGTGCCCGGGCGTCATCGCGGGCGCAGATGGCGTTGACTGCGGGGTTAATAGTGTCCATGCGCTCCAAACAGGCCCGCATGAGCTCCACTGGAGAAAGTTGCTTGCCTGCTATTGCGTCGCGCAGCTCCACCGCGCTAAGGTCAACCAGGCTCATTCGGTGGCCAAGCCCAGTTTGTCGATCAGTGGTTTCCAGACAGCAATGTCCCGCTCGGCATAGGCTTGTACATCGGCAGGCTTGCTGTTGACCAAGGCCACGTTCATGGCCGTCATGCGCTCTACATAGGCGCTATCGGTGCGACATTTGTTGGTGGCCTCATTGAGTTTGGCAATGATGTTGGCGGGCGTGCCCTTTTTTGCTACCACGGCAATCCAGGCCGGGCGCGCAAGTACCGTGGGGCCGCCCGCCTCAGCAATTGTGGGTACGTCGGGCATGAGGTCCGAACGTTCAGCCGCGAAGACCGCCAATGGCACCAGCCTGCCCGCCTTGACCTGCGTGGCTGCGGTGCCAATAACCAGTGTCATTGCCTGAATGTGGTTGCCCATCAACGCCGTGAGCCCTGCTGATTCGCCCACAAAGGGAACGTGGGTGGCGGGCCACTTCATGGCTTCGGTGAGTGCGGTGGTGAGCAAGTGCGCAGGGCTTCCTTTGCCAGGCGATCCAAAATTTAACCCCCCGGCTTGCGACTGCGCCACTTTCTCCAGGTCAGCCAGCTTTTTGATGCCTGCGTTGGCCGGCACCACCAGCACCAGTGGCGACGTGCCAATAACTGCAATACCGTCAAAGTCTTTGGTAGGGTCGTAGGGCAATTGCTTGTGGACGTAAGGCGTTATCGTCATTTGCGACATGCCGATGGACATGACGTTGCTGCCGTCAGCGGGCAGTCCTTTGAGGGCGTTGATGGCCAGGATGCCGTTGGCACCGGGCTTGTTCACCACGATGCTGGCGTGTCCGGTTTGGCGTGCGGTGCACTCGGCCCAGGCACGGGTCATGGCGTCTGACCCACTGCCAGGCGGTTGCTGTGCAATAACCTGTAGCGGTGCAGACTGGGCCATGGCTTGCGCAGCCATCAAGCTCAAAGCGCCTGCAGCCATTGGTACATAGCGAAATGGGTTCATAGGTTTGTCTCCTGGTGGTTGAGAAATGATTGCAAGGTATGGGTGAGAACTTCGAGCTGCGCATCGATAGCCGCCGGCGTTGCGAAGGGAGCCTGCAGACCCAGCCCACGCAGACACGACAGCACAAACTGAACCCGAGCCTGCCCATTGGGGCACACCTGGAGTTCGGGAAAACTTTGGTACATGCGCTCTAACAACCGCTGCGCCAAGTGGGCACGGCGTTCGACGATATGGGCCGTCATTGCCGCGTCTTCCCGCGCGGCCAGGTAGGCCGACCACGCCACGGCAAAGCGTGGCTGGCTGTAAAGCTGCAGCCATGCTTGGCGTATGAAGTGGTTTGCGCGGCGTTGGCCAGTCCAGTGCGCAGGCGGCCAAAAATCATTGTCTTGGTCCAGCTGATTCACCAGGATTACGATGACTTCCATCATCAGCGCAGCCTTGGACTCAAAGTGGTGCTGTACTGCGCCGGTAGTCATGTGGGCAACACGCGCCACCTCGTGCAATGAGAGATGCCCGTAGCCCTTGCTTTGAAGTACCTGCGCAGCAGCCTCAAGCAGGCGCGCGCGCGTTTGTGCGCCTTTGCGTTGGTGCAGGTTGATGATCATCGGCACAATCAAAAAATTACATTATGTTTGTAATGTTAATCAACGGAAATAGGTAAACCCCTAGATACGGCTGCCACAATGCGGCCATGGGAAATCGACTTACACAAATTGCCACTCGCACGGGCGATAACGGCACCACTGGTCTGGGCGACAACACCCGGGTTTCTAAAAATAGCCTGCGCGTGCATGCCATGGGCGATGTAGACGAGCTCAACAGCCACATTGGCTTGCTGCTGTGCGAGGACATGCCTGAGAGCGTGCGCACCCTGCTGGGTAGCATTCAACACGAGCTGTTTAACCTGGGCGGCGAGTTGTCTATTCCGGGCTTTGAGCTACTCAAGCCCGAAGCGGTGCAGGCGCTGGACGACGCGCTGGCCGAGCACAACGCTGCATTGCCCAAGCTGCAAGAATTTATTTTGCCCGCAGGCAGCCGCGCGGCGTCGCAAGCCCATGTGTGCCGCACCGTGGCGCGCCGGGCCGAGCGCGTCGTGGTGGCGCTAGGCAACGAAGAGTC
>JBEANP010000160.1:0-6571 GCA_041165385.1 Pseudomonadota bacterium
CACCAGGGTGCTGACAAACACCACTTTCACGACCAACCAGGTGGCAATCACCAAGGCCCAGGTTTTCCAACGCATGCGCGGCGTGTTGAACGTGTTTTCTGCCCAGGTAAACACTACAGCGCATACTAACCCAAACCACAGGCCCCATAGGGCTTGGTAGATTTTTTGCAGCCACAAGGCATCTGTGCCTTCGGCGATGGGCTGGAAGATATTGACCACCACGCCAAACGCCAACCAGCGCGCCAAATAGCCCCACCAGCGGCTCCAGGTGCCTGTACCTACGGGCGGCCAGTGGGCGGTTTCTGAGTTCATGTTGCGGCTTAGCCCGCCAGGCCAACGTACACGTTTTGCACGTCGTCGTTGCCGTCAATGGCGGTGAGGAAATTTTCCACTTCTTCGAGCTGCTCAGCCGTCAGATTTGCAGGGTTGACCGGGTTTTTGGGTTTGTAACCCAGCTTGGTTGACAGCACGTTAAAGCCGTGGGCGGGCAGGGCGCGGCTGACCAGGTCCAGGTCACTAGGGTCGGTAAAGAAGGTGGTGGTGCCTTCTTCTTCGCCGGGCTCCAGGTCTTGGGCACCAGCTTCGATGGCTGCCACTTCAGCGTCGGCACCGGGGACGGTGGGTTCGGCCTCGATCATGCCCAGGTAGTCAAAGTCCCATGCCACCGAGCCAGAGGTGCCTAGCTGGCCCTTACGAAACAGCACCCGCATCTCAGGCGCAGTGCGGTTCACGTTGTCTGTCAGGCACTCCACCATCACCGCCACTTGGTGCGGCGCAAAGCCTTCGTAAATCACACGCTCAAAGCTCACGGACTCACCGGTCAGGCCTGCGCCTTTTTTAATGGCGCGCTCTAGCGTGTCTTTGGGCATGGACACCTTGCGGGCCTGCTCCACCACCAAGCGCAGCTTGGAGTTGCTGGCGGGGTCCGCACCGGCGCGCGCAGCAATCATGATGTCTTTGGCCAGGCGACCAAACAACTTGCCTTTGGCATTGGCTGCCAATTCTTTGCCCTTAGCTTTCCACTGCGCGCCCATGTCGATTCTTTCTAGATGATGCAGCGCACTGTTGCGCTGGCTTGTGAAGGTTCTATTTTACCTGCAGTCTGGGTGATCGCGGGGCTCCAGAAAATCAATCAAATCGACCCCTGGCCCTTGAATCATATGCGTAGGCAGCTATAAAAATAGGAGCAATTTAGCGCCCTTAGTCCGGTGTTTCTGGCCGTTGGGTATGGTCAATCAGGGCGTTGTGCGGCAGCTTTGAGCTGCAGCCCCGTCTCATACAGGGCATTGCGTGGCTCGCCGGTGATCTCGGCGGCCAGCTTGACCGCCGTCTTCAGCGGCAGCTCGGCCAGTAGCAGCGTCAGCACCCGCAGGCCTTGGCCGGTGTCGGCTACGACGGGTGCACCGTGCACCACCAGCGCAAACTCGCCGCGCTCCCGGTTGGCATCCTCAGCCAACCAGGCGCTCAAACCGTGGGCGGGCAGGGTGATGACGGTTTCAAACTGTTTGGTAAGTTCGCGACCAATCGTCACTTTACGATCGCCCAGTACCGCCAGCGCCTGTGCCATGGCCTCAATGCGGTGGGGCGCTTCCAGCAGCACCACAGCGCGGGTTTCTGACAGCAGGGCGGCGACCGCCGTTTGGCGCTCGGCGCTCTTGTTGGGCAGGAACCCTGCAAACACAAATCCGCCTGCGGAACCAGTCTGGTCTGCATAGCCTGCTACAGAAAGCAGAGCAGTCACGCTGCTGGCACCCGGTAAAGGAATGGTCCGCAGGCCCTTGGCATGCAGGGCGGCCACCAGCCGCGCGCCGGGGTCGCTCACACCGGGGGTGCCCGCGTCGCTCACATAGGCCACGCGCTGGCCTTGGTGCAGCCGGTCCATGACGGTGTGGGCAGCTTCTGCTTCGTTGTGCTGATGTACTGCCAGTAACTGGTGGGCACCCTTGTCGATGCCGTAGGCGCGCAGCATGGCCTGCGTGTGGCGCGTGTCCTCGCAGGCCACCACGTCGGCCAGGCCCAGCACGTACAGGGCGCGCAGGCTGATGTCCGCCAGGTTGCCAATGGGTGTGGCCACAACATACAGCGCACCCTGCGGATAATGCTGGGCAGATGCAGCTTCTTGGGCTGCCACCAGGGCAGAAACATACGACGCGCTCACGATGGACACCTCTCATTCAAATTCAAAGCAGACCCGCACCACCAAGCGCATCGGCGATGCGGCGGAAGACGAGGCCCTGCACTACCTGCAGGAACAGGGCCTGCAATTGGTGCACCGCAATTATCGGACCCCGGGGCGCGGTGGCGGCGAAATCGATCTCATCATGCGTGCGCCTGACGGCACCTGTGTTTTTGTAGAGGTGCGCGCCCGCTCCACCGGCCAGCATGGCGGGGCCGCTGCCAGCGTGGGCTTTGTCAAGCAGCGGCGCATCATTTTTGCAGCCCGCCATTACCTGATGCAACTGCGTACCTTGCCGCCGTGTCGCTTTGATGTGGTGGTGTTGGAGCAAGACGGCGTGCAGTGGCTACCCGGCGCGTTTGATGCCAGCTGACCCATGACAACAAAAGTGGGCTTTGAGGGGCGCGGTATCATCCCCACCATGCTGGAACAACGAATTGAACAACACTTTATTGACAGTGCCGACCTGAAATACCAGTCAGCACAAATTCTAAGTAAGCCCATTGCCGCTGCCGTGCAAGCCATGTTGGCCTGCGTGACCAGTGGCGGCAAAGTGCTGGCCTGTGGCAACGGCGGCTCGGCGGCCGACGCACAGCACTTCGCGGCAGAGTTTGTGGGGCGCTTTGAGCGTGAGCGCCCAGAGCTGGGTGCGATTGCGCTCACCACTGATAGCTCCATCATTACTGCAATTGCCAACGACTACGATTTCAATGTGATCTTTTCGCGCCAAGTACGCGCGCTGGGGTTGCCTGGCGATGTGTTGCTGGCTATTTCTACCAGCGGCAATTCAGCCAATGTGTTGGCAGCTATTGAAGCTGCCCACGCGCGCGAGATGGTGGTTGTGGGCCTAACCGGACGCGACGGCGGCAAAATGGCCCATGTGCTGCGTGAAACCGATGTGCACATTTGTGTGCCCAGCCAGCGCACTGCCCGCATTCAGGAAGTGCATTTACTCATACTGCATTGCATTTGCGATGCAGTCGATGCCCAGCTTTTGGGCGACCAGGAAACCAATACATGAAGCATTCTCTTAAACGCCTCAGCCTCGCACTGGTGCTTACCGGCGCCACACTGGGTAGCCTTACCGCCTGTTTTCCCCTGATGGTGGGCAGCGCAGTGATGGGTACGCTGGTAGCAACCGACCGCCGCACCTCTGGCACCGTGGTGGAAGACGAGGGCATTGAAATCAAGTCCGCCACCCGCGTGCGCGAGAACCTGGGTGACCGCGTCAATGTCAGTGTGACCAGCTACAACCGCCAGGTGCTGATTACCGGTGAGGTACCCAGTGCGCAAGACAAGGCGCTGGTCGAAAAAGTAGTATCCGGGGTAGAAAACGTGCGAAACGTGGTGAACGAGCTGGCCGTTATGGGCAACTCCACACTGACACAGCGTTCGTCCGATTCGCTGGTCACCGGCCGTGTCAAGGCTGGGCTGGTTGACGCCAAAGATCTGTTTGCAAACTCATTCAAAATTCGCACAGAGCATGGTGTGACGTACATCATGGGCCGTGTGACGCAGCGCGAAGCCAACCGCGCCACCGAAGTGATTACCGCCACCCCAGGCGTACAGCGCTTGGTGCGGGTATTGGAAATCATCAGTGAAGAAGAACTGACCCGCATGCTGCCCCAGCCATCGAGCGCACCTGAACCGGCTAAGTCTTCCTATTGATTTGAAGGTAGCCAAGCATCAATAAAAACGACCCGTGAGGGCCGTTTTTATTGCGCAGGTTACTTCAGCCGCTTGATCAGGCTGCTGGTGTCCCAACGATTACCGCCCATCTGCTGCACATCTGCATAAAACTGGTCTACCAATGCGGTGGCGGGTAAGCGTGCACCGTTGCGTTTGGCTTCGTCCAGCACCAGACCTAAGTCTTTGCGCATCCAGTCCACGGCAAAGCCAAAATCAAACTTGTCAGCCACCATGGTTTTGCCCCGGTTGTCGAGCTGCCAGCTTTGGGCTGCGCCCTTGCCAATCACGTCGAGCACGTCGTTCATGTTGAGTCCAGCGCGCTGGCCGAAGGCAATTGCCTCAGACAAGCCCTGCACAAGACCGGCAATGCAAATTTGGTTAACCATTTTGGCCAGCTGACCTGCGCCACTCTCGCCCAAGTGGGTGAATGCACGCGAGAACGCCATGGCCACAGGCTTGGCGGTATTGAACGCTTTGGCATCGCCACCGCACATCACCGTAAGCATGCCGTTTTGTGCGCCGGCTTGGCCGCCTGACACAGGTGCATCCACAAAATGCAGGCCGAGGGCTTGGGCCGCAGCCGACAACTCACGGGCAATGCTGGCTGAGGCTGTGGTGTGGTCCACAAAAATAGCGCCCGGCTTCATGCCCGCAAAGGCACCATCGGGCCCGAGGGTGACGCTGCGCAGGTCGTCGTCATTGCCCACGCAGCAAAACACGATGTCGGCCTGCCGGGCTGCCTCGCGCGGCGTAGCGGCTTGGCCGTGCGCGCCCAGAACGCTGGCGGCGCTTGCAAACTCTGCGTTCCAGGCACTGGCTTTGGCGCTTGAGCGGTTGTACACCGTAACGCGGTGGCCTGCGTTGGCCAAGTGCGCCGCCATGGGGTACCCCATGACCCCTAGTCCCAAAAAGGCGACAGATGTAGGGGCTGAGGGATCGTAGGTTTTGGTGTTGATGCTGGACATGGCTGGGGTTTATGGTTTATGAGAAAGGGCGTGTGCTACTCAAGGCTTACACGATGGCAAAGCTTTCGGTGCCGGCACTGAAATCATTGGTTTTTGCGCGTTGGCTATGTAGCTTGATTTGCAGACGCAAGTCATTGAGCGAATCGGCATTGCGAAGCGCATCTTCGTAGGTGATAGCGTTGGTCTCAAACAAATCAAACAGCGCCTGGTCAAAAGTTTGCATGCCAGTGTTGCGGCTTTTTTTCATGATTTCTTTGATCTCAGACACCTCACCCTTGAAGATCAGGTCTGAAATCAGGGGCGAGTTGATCATCACCTCGACGGCAGCAATGCGTCCCTTGCCGTCTTGCTTGGGTATCAGACGCTGCGACACCAGCGCCCTCAGGTTCAGCGACAAGTCCATGAGCAACTGGCTGCGACGCTCTTCGGGGAAGAAGTTAATGATGCGGTCCAGCGCCTGGTTGGCACTGTTGGCGTGCAGTGTGGCCAGGCACATGTGGCCAGTTTCGGCAAACGCCACC
The DNA here is from genome assembly GCA_041165385.1 of Pseudomonadota bacterium. GTDB lineage: Bacteria > Pseudomonadota > Gammaproteobacteria > Burkholderiales > Burkholderiaceae_C > Allorhodoferax. The sequence goes on from JBEANP010000160.1 coordinate 5,352, forward strand.
GCGTGCTCCATGGTTTCGCGGTCGCGAATTTCGCCCATCAAAATGACGTCTGGCGCTTGGCGCAAGGTGTTTTTTAGCGCGGACTCCCAGCTGTCGGTGTCTAAGCCCACCTCACGCTGAGTGACTACGCAGTTTTTGTGTGCGTGCACAAATTCCACCGGGTCTTCCACCGTGATGATGTGGCCATAAGAGTTTTCATTGCGCCAATCCACCATGGCGGCCAATGTGGTTGACTTGCCTGAGCCTGTGGCGCCCACCAGGATGCACAGCCCGCGCTTGGATTGCACGATGTCTTTCAGGATTCTTGGTACGCCCAAACCGTCGATGGTGGGCAGCACTTGTGGGATCACCCGCATAACCATGCCCACTTTGCCTTGTTGTATGAACGTATTCACCCGAAAGCGACCAATGCCAGGCGGCGAGATGGCAAAGTTGCCCTCCTTGGTGCGTTCGAAATCGGCCACTTGCTTGTCGCTCATGATCGAACGGACCAGGGCCAGTGTGTGAGAGGCGTTGAGTGGCTGTGGTGACACTTTGGTCATCCTGCCATCGACTTTTATGGCGGGTGGAAAGTCGGCAGTAATGAACAGGTCGCTCCCGTTGCGGCTGACCATCAGCTTCAACAGGTCGTTGATAAATCTCGTAGCCTGATCGCGTTCCATATTAAATCGGGTCTTTCAGATGAATTAGCCAGGGAAGTTGTCCGGTATCTTGGCTTTACTGCGGGCCTCGGAGGGGCTGATGATGTTGCGCCGCACCAGATCTGTCAGGTTCTGGTCCAGAGTTTGCATCCCTAAGCTGTTGCCGGTTTGGATGCTGGAGTACATCTGCGCCACTTTGGCCTCGCGAATCAGGTTGCGAATGGCACTGGTGCCCAGCATGATCTCGTGCGCTGCCACGCGGCCTTGGCCGTCTTTGGTTTTGCACAGCGTTTGCGAGATTACCGCCTGCAGCGATTCGCTCAGCATGGCGCGCACCATTTCTTTTTCGTCAGCCGGGAATACGTCAATGATTCGGTCGATGGTTTTGGCGGCGCTGCTGGTGTGCAGGGTGCCAAATACCAAATGGCCGGTTTCCGCCGCCGTCATGGCCAGGCGGATGGTCTCCAAGTCGCGCATTTCGCCCACCAAAATACAGTCGGGGTCTTCGCGCAGTGCAGATTTCAGCGCGGCGGCAAAACTCAAAGTGTGCGGCCCCACCTCACGTTGGTTAACCAGACA
>JBEANP010000161.1:0-6547 GCA_041165385.1 Pseudomonadota bacterium
GCCCAGCCCGGAGCCAAAAAAATACTTCAATTCAAAAGTGCCGAATGGCGTCGCCATGTACTTGGCCGTAGTCACCCGGCTGATGGTGGATTCGTGCAGACCTAGCTCGTCGGCAATCTCGCGCAATACCAGCGGGCGCATGGCCATTTCGCCATAACTAAAGAAACCTTTTTGCCGCTCCACGATGGCAGTGCTCACACGGAGAATGGTGTCAAAGCGTTGCTGAATATTTTTAATAAACCAGCGTGCTTCTTGCAAGCGCTGCTGCAAGGCGGCATGGCCAGCGCTATCTTTGCCACCCCGGTGGTTGCGCAGCACATTGGCATAAATGTCGTGCACCCGCAGGCGCGGCATCACTTCAGGGTTGAGCTGCACGCGGAATTTCGGTTGCATGCCGCCCGTGGGCTTGGCTATCTGCACCACCAACACATCGGGCACCACGATGTTGCGCTCCACATCCACAAAGCGACGGCCTGGCTTGGGTTCCAAGCGGGCAATCAGTGCGATGGCTTCGCGCACCAGCACGTCGCTCCCCACGCCCAATTGCACCAGGCGCTTGATGTCGCGGCGGGCCAGCATTTCCATAGGCTGCGCGCAAATGCCCAAGGCCACTTTCAGCACCTCGGGGTTTTCGTTCAAGTTGTCCAGATCGTTTAGCCGCGCGGTGAGCTGCAGCCGCAAACACTCGGCCAAGTGTCGAGCACCCACGCCCACCGGCTCCAGGCTGTGCAGCAGGCCCAAGGCCACTGTGAAATGGTGCACCAGTTCGTCCAGCTGTTCGTCGTCCACAGGGTTCAGGCTGCGGGCCAGGTCTTCCAAGGGGTCTTCCAGATAGCCATCGTCGTTGAGTGACTCAATCAAAAATCGCAGCGCGGCAGCATCTTCCGCACCCAGGCGCAAGCTCAAGGCTTGGCGGTGCAGAAACGCTTGCAAAGATTCGGCGTTGCGGGCCAGCTCGGTGGCGTCTTTATCTGCGTCGTCGCCCAGGTTGTTGGCGCGGGCTTTGGCGTCCACACCCCACTCGCCATCGTCAGCGGTGGTCTCTGTGGTGCCATCGCCTTCCCAACTGGGCTCGTCCGTACCCGTCAAAGGCGTGGCATCATCGTTGTTTTGGTCGCTAGCGCCCGTGGATGTTGCGTAATCAGCTACTAAATTAGGAGCGAATTCCATCTCGCGCTCGCCCTCGCTGACGGGCATATCGGCCTGATCCACGCCGAAGTCTTCGCGCTCAGCGCGTTCTTCGGCCATCTCCAGAAACGGATTTTCGTCCAGCATCTGGTCCACTTCCTGGCTCAATTCAAGTGTGGACAACTGCAACAGCCGGATAGACTGCTGCAACTGAGGAGTGAGCGCCAGGTGCTGCGAGACGCGTAGCGAAAGACCTTGCTTCATAGCCCCCACGCTTCACCGCTACGCGGGTCGCTGCCCCCCGAGGGGTCTAATTTGCCTTGGGGCGGCCCGGCGGCAAATTGCCCATCCAGCCAAAGAAGCGTCACTGCAAAGAATCGCACAGTCCGATTCATGTTTACATTTTGAAGTTCTCGCCAAGGTACACGCGGCGCACCTCCGCGTTGTTGACGATCTCAGACGGCGTACCCTGCGCGAGCACGGTGCCGTCACTGATGATGTAAGCGTGGTCGCAAATACCCAGGGTTTCGCGCACGTTGTGATCGGTAATCAGCACCCCAATGCCCCGGGCTTTGAGGAAATTGATGATGCGCTGAATCTCGATCACCGCAATCGGGTCAATGCCCGCAAAGGGCTCGTCCAGCAATATAAAACGCGGCCGAGTGGCTAGCGCACGGGCAATTTCCACCCGGCGGCGCTCACCGCCCGACAGCGCCAACGAAGGCGACTCACGCAAATGCTCGACCCGCAGCTCTTGCAACAGGCTGGTTAGGCGGCGCTCAATCTCGGGGCTTTTGAGAGGCTTGCCATCGTCATCAAGCTGGAGCTCCAGCACGGCCCGCACGTTGTCCTCGACATTGAGTTTGCGAAAAATAGAGGCTTCTTGGGGCAAATAACCCAACCCCAAGAGCGCTCGGCGGTGAATCGGCATGTGCTCAATGCTTTTGCCATCAATCGTGATGTCGCCTGCGCTGGCGCGCAGCAGACCCACAATCATGTAAAAAGAAGTAGTTTTGCCTGCGCCATTGGGGCCCAACAGGCCCACCACCTCGCCAGTGCGCACGGTCAACGAAACGTCTTTAACCACTTGGCGCTTGCCATACGACTTTTGCAGGTGGTGCGCCTCCAAGCTGCCCGGCAACATGTCTTTCACTTTGATGCCCCGCCAAGGGTATTGGACTGGCGCAAGGCGGCTGGCGGAACTACCGGCGCAACAGCGATACCCGGCTCTTGCTTGGGCGTAAGCACCGCACGCACACGCCCTGCAGGCGCGCTGGGCGTGCCTGCAGCTGATTTGCTGCCGCCGTCTACCGTAAACATATCAGTGGTGTTTTCGTACACGATCAAGCCACCGTTAATCTCATCGGCCACCGTAGTTCCACGCAAGCGCCGCAGCTGGGCTTTTTTGATGAACCGCACGGTGTCAGCCTTGCCGTCGTACTCAATGCTTTCGGCCAAGCCCTCAATGAACTCGTCCACTCCATCGCGCTTTTGGCGAAAAAAAGCCAAGGTATCTGGGGTGCCGGTAATCGTGCCGAACTGGAAACCATCAGGGTCTTGACGCACTTCAATCTGGCTGGCGCGCACCACAATACTGCCCTTGGTCATCACCACACGGCCCGTAAACACACTGATCTGTTTCAGATCGTCATAGCGCAGAGCGTCGGCTTCGATGTTCATGGGCTTACTGCGGTCGGTCTTTTCAGCCAAGGCAAAGCCTGCCGAAACTGCAAAAATACAGGCGACTAGCAGTGATGCGAAGGGATTTTTCATAAAGGCACGAAACTTGCAGAGGGGGCGCTTAAGTGATTGTACCGAGCGACCGCAGCACATGGTGCCAACCACGCCCTTCCGGGCGGGTTTATTACACGGGCACCAAACTTAGCGACCGCTGCGAATACTTGCTGTCAAGGTGTCCACGATCTGTAACACGCGTTCCATATTGCCAGCCATAGAGCCGTCGCTGTAATACCGCCCGGCAACACCCATAGCCGGCACACCCTCTACCTTGTAGGCGTTTTGCAATTGCTTCGAGCGTGTGGCTTTGGTGGCAACAGTAAATGAGTTGTATTGCTCAAGGAACTTTGCCTTTTCAATTCCCTGCTTGGCCACCCAGTCGACGATGGCATCACTACTGGCCAGGTTTTGCTTTTCAACGTGAATGGCTGCAAACACTTTGGCATGTAGCTTATCCACCAATCCCATAGCGTCCAGCGCGAAATACAGTCTCTGCTGCGGCACAAAATCATCCCGAAACGCCACCGGTGCCCGACGGAACACCACGTCTTTGGGCAGCTTTTTAGTCCAGGCGTCGAGCGTGGGTTCAAACGCATTGCAGTGAGGGCAGCTGTACCAAAAAAACTCAACGATTTCAATCTTACCGGCCGGTGCATCAACGGGAGCACGTGGGTCTAACACTTGGTAGTCAGTGCCTGCCTCAGGTTTCTTGCCTTGCGCCAGGGCCACCGTAGGCAGCCAACCCGATGCCAACGCTGCACCCGTGGCCACTTGAGAAAATTCACGACGTTTCATAGAGCTTGCTTTCGATTTTCAGTGAATGGGTCAGACAGGAAGCGCGGTAATAAGTTCCGAGACATACGCCGTTTTAGCGCTGCACGCGCACCAAGGCCGTGTCTAAGCCAACGGCGTCTAGCTTTGTTTTGGAACTCTCCGCTGCTTCTTTCTTTTCATAGGGGCCCACGCGCACTCGATACACCATGCGGCCCGATTGCTCTTTTTCAGTGATTTTGGTTTCGATCCCTGTGAGCGAGAGTTTGGCGCGCTGAGCCTCAGCATCTTCGGGTGTACGGTAAGCACCCACCTGCACAAAGTAAACAAAAGGTTCCGCCTCGGCAGTCGCCGTTTTGGCCTTTGCTTTCGCCAAATCGCCCAATGGGTCAGCAGATACTGCAGGCTTGGATTCGGTCTTTGAATCTGCCTTGGCATCCGTTTTTGCTTCTGGCTTTGTTTCCGACTTTGCAGGCGACGTGGCTTCGGATACCGGCGTAGTGTTAGGTTTGGCTGGATTTTTTCCGTACAAAGGGGCGTTAGGGTCCCAGTCTTTATTTTTCTTGGCCTCTGCCTCGTCTTGAACAGCTGTGCGACTTTGCACCTTATTCACGAAGGGCACCGGCACCTTGGTGACGTACACCGCCACGGCCAATGCGGCAGCCAAACCCACGACCACCCCGATGATGAACCCCAGCAGGGTTCCGCCTTGTTGCTGCTTCATATGCTGTCTCTGTCTTAGTTACATTTTTTGCGGGGCACTCACACCCAGCACTGCCAAGCCATTGTGCAACACCTGCGCAGTTGAGGCCACCAGAGCCAAGCGCGCCAGCTTTACAGCTTCGTCGTCCACCAAAATGCGCTCTGCATCGTAGTAGCTGTGGTAGCTGGCGGCCAACTCACGCAGGTAAAAAGTCACGTCATGCGGCGCAAAATCTACGGCGGCGGCGGTCAACATCTCGGGGTACTTGGCCAGCAAGAGCATCAGCGCTTGGGCTTGCGGGCTTTGCAGCGCGGACAAATCGACGACTGACAACGCATTGCGGTCGCCGCCCCAGGCGGCCAGCACCGAGCAAATGCGCGCATAGGCGTACTGCACGTAGTACACCGGGTTGTCGTTATTTTTGGCAACCGCCAAGTCCACGTCAAAGGTGTATTCGGTATCGGGTTTGCGGCTCAGCAAGAAGAAACGCACTGCATCTTTGCTGGTCCACTCAATCAGGTCACGCAGCGTCACATAGCTGCCTGCGCGCTTGCTGATCTTGACCTCTTCGCCGCCCTTGACCACGCGCACCATGGTGTGCAACACATAGTCGGGGTAGCCCTCTGGAATGCCCACATGGGCGGCCTGCAGGCCGGCGCGCACGCGGGCAATGGTGCCGTGGTGGTCGGTGCCCTGAATGTTCACCACCTTGGTAAAGCCCCGTTCCCACTTGGCAATGTGGTAAGCCACATCGGGCACAAAGTAGGTAAAGGTGCCGTCTTGCTTGCGCATCACACGGTCTTTGTCGTCACCGTAGTCGGTGGACTTGAGCCACAGCGCACCGTCCTGCTCATAGGTCTTGCCAGCGGCTTGCAGGCGCTTCACCGCATCGTCCACCTTGCCACTGGTGTAGAGACTGCTTTCCAAGTAATAGTTGTCAAACTTCACTGCAAAGGCTTGCAAGTCCAGGTCTTGCTCGTGGCGCAGATAGGCCACCGCAAACTGGCGCATACCGTCCAGGTCATTGATGTCGCCGCTGGCAGTGAATTCGCGGTCATCGGACTTGACGGTTTTGCCCGCCAGAAAGTCGGCGGCAATGTCTGCGATGTAGTCGCCGTTGTAGGCGGCGGCTTTCTCGCCACTGGGCCATTGTTCGTCACCGGGCTTGAAGCCCTGCGCGCGCAAATGCGTGCTGCTGGCCAGGGTGCCGATTTGCACGCCTGCGTCGTTGTAATAAAACTCGCGGTACACATTCCAGCCCTGGGTTTCAAACAGGTTGCAAATGGCGTCACCCAACGCGGCTTGGCGGCCATGGCCTACGTGCAAAGGACCCGTGGGGTTGGCAGACACAAACTCCACCAACATGCGCTGCCCGTTGCTGGCCTGTGCACCAAAACGTGCGGCAAGGCTGAGCACCTCACGCACCACCTCTTGTTTGGCGGCGGGCTTGAGCCGAATGTTGATAAAACCGGGACCTGCAATCTCCACGGCGTCCACCCACTGCACAAAAGCGGCCTGCGACAGCATGGCGCTGCGCAATGCTTCAGCCAATTGGCGGGGATTTTGTTTCAACGGTTTGGCTAGCTGCATGGCAGCGGTGGTGGCAAAGTCGCCATGGGCGGCCACTTTGGGCGACTCAAATACAGCTTTGGCTCCCGCACCGGGGGACAAGGTTTCAAGGCAAGCGGCCAGCGCTTTGAGAAGTTCGGTTTTGACAGTGAGCATGTGGTGGATTTTACGGGCGTGCCGTTTTGTTACTTTGCGCTCGGGTCATCCACATTGCCGCTTGGTGCGTTATGTGCTGGAATCCCTGTGTGGATTTATTACCACCCGGCTGCGCCGGCTGTCACATAACTTGAAGGACTTTGCATGAAAAAACTAATTTCCCTGGTGGCTTTGGGCTTGACTTTGGCAATGGGCGCTGCCCATGCAGCGGATGAAAAAGCCACGCCGCAACAAAACAAAATGAAGACTTGCAACGCCGATGCAAAAGCAAAAGACATGAAAGGCGACGAACGCAAAGCCTTCATGAAAAGCTGCCTGAGCGCCAAGCCCGCTGCAGCAGAAGGTGGTGCCACCACCCAACAAAACAAAATGAAGACCTGTAACGCAGATGCCAAGTCCAAAGACATGAAGGGCGATGACCGCAAGAAATTCATGAAAGAGTGCTTGTCCGCTAAATAAGCGTTCAAAACAACCCCAAAGCCC
>JBEANP010000162.1:0-6486 GCA_041165385.1 Pseudomonadota bacterium
AAGGGCAACCGAACCACCCAAGCGCGACTGCAAATCAATGACCGGCACAACTTGACCACGCAAATTAATCACTCCACGCAAGAAAACCGGCATCATTGGCACGGTAGTCATGCTGACATATTGGATGATTTCCCGTACCGAACGGATATCCATCGCAAACACTTCGTCATCCAGTGTGTACGTTAAATATTGCATGGCCTGACCGCGATCTTCGAGGTCCTTGCGTTGATTGTTTACCTGCACGTCTTGTGTCTGCATAAGCTTCAAATCTCGTACTGATTGGACTCTTAGAATGCACGCATCAGGTTACCCTATGGGCAGGCTCAATCCCGGTAACTAGATCACCCAGAGAACCCACATCCAGTATGAGTGCGACTTCACCGCTACCCAAAATACTGGAGCCAGAAATGCCGCGCAAAGCCTTAAACAACCGCCCCAATGGCTTAATCACCGTTTGATTTTGGCCAAGCAGCACATCGACCTCGATACCATATCTTCCCCGAACCGAATTTACAACCACAACACTCACGCGGCTCGGCAATGTGGACTCCACGGCATAGAGCGTACGCAATCTCACTACGGGTAAAACAGTACTACGAAGCTCCATGCAATGGCGCCCACTGGAATCCACTTTGACATGTTGGCCACCCGACTCAATCACTTCGATAACGGATTCCAACGGCAATACGAACTTGGACTTGCCAACACCCACCAAGAATCCATCAATAATGGCCAGCGTAAGCGGCAGGCGAATATCCACCTGCAAGCCTTTACCTGGATTGCTGTTGAGGCGAATACTTCCTCGTAACGCCTCAATATTTTGGCGTACCACATCCATCCCCACACCACGACCCGACAAGTTAGTGACTTGCTCAGCGGTAGAAAAACCAGGCTCAAAGATCATCATGTTGATGACGTCATCACTTGGCACTATGCCTTGCTCTATCAAACCGCGGTTCCATGAACGCTGCAATACCCGGTCCCGGTTAATGCCTCGGCCGTCGTCTTCAATACGAATAAGAATTGCGCCAATTTCATGCTTCGCACTAAGAATCAACTTACCTGTGGCGGACTTGCCCGCTGCCACACGCTCTCGGGGAGGCTCCAAGCCATGGTCCAGTGAATTGCGCACCAAGTGCATGAGTGGATCTGCAATTTTTTCAACCATGGACTTATCCAGCTCGGCATCACCTCCAACAATCTCAAAATTGACTTCTTTGCCCAAACTACTAGCGGTGTCACGCACCACACGACGAAAGCGGTTAAACGTCTCGCCAACGGGTACCATCCTCAAGCCCAAAGTGCCATTGCGTATTTCCTCGATCAACCCATTCATGTGCAAATTTGCTTCTAGCAAGGCGATTTGTCGTGACCCGCGGGCGAGCAGTGTTGCACCAGCGCCGGCAATGACAAGCTCACTTAACAAATTGATGACCGCATCAAGTCTTTCGGCCTGTACACGGATATAACGCTCTTGATTTGGCGCAGCTTCTCGGATTTTTTGCTGTTTACCTAACGCCGCGGCAACAACTTCAGGCGCTACACCGGCCTGCGCCTCAAGCAAATCTCCGATTTTTCTCTTGGCCGCTGAGGGCATGCCGGGCGTTTGCGTTTGGATCGAAAGCACCTGAGTCAACTTGTCTTGGGTAACGGCGCCAACAGATACCAGCATGTCCCCCAATCGAGGGATTTCCGGCATTTCTTCAATGGCGCGCGTCAATTTTCGCTGCGGGGTTTCCGGCGCGATGACGTCGAGCTCGCAATCGTCAAGTACAAAGCTGAATGCACCTTCGATGTCTTCACGACTGGCTGACGTTTCCAAATCCATGAAAAAGCTGAGATAGCAACTCTCTGGATTCAAGTTGCCCAATGGCGGGACGCTGTCGGAACCACAACGCACCGATTTGATCGTCCCCAAGCTTCCAAGATACCGGGCAATGGACAACGGGTCCATACCGTTACGGAATGTGTCAGGGCCGAAGCGGGCAGATATGCTCCACACTTTGAACCCAGTGTCGCCGGTTTGCGCCTGGACTGAATTGCTAGCTTCCTCAACTGCGTGCGTTGCGCCCGAACCGTTATCGGTTAATGCAGTGAGCTGAATAACAAGATCAGCTCGCAGGTCTTTTTGGTGTTGGGTGTCTGTTGATTCGTCTGCGGCGGTGTCAACCAAAAACTTAATTTGGTCATTGCATTGCAAAAGCAACGTGCCTACGGCTGGGCTCAGCGCTATGGATGCATCGCGCATTTTGTCCAACAGCGTTTCCACATGATGGGTAAATTCGACGACCCGATTAAGCCCGAAAATACCAGCGGAGCCTTTAACCGTGTGGGCGCACCGAAATAGTGAGTCTAATAACTCTCGGTTGTCAGGCTGCTTTTCCAATTCTAGAAGTAACGTCTCGATAGCTTCAATTTGTTCCGCAGCTTCGCTGATAAAAGCAGGCATTGCTTGCGCAATGAAGTCGGCATCAGCGTCGTTGGTAAAACTCATAGCTTCGCTCCGGTGCCGACGCCAGCGGAACCATTTTCAAGCCAGTGACTAAACCCCATGGTCTGGCAAGCTTCTATGAAAGTCTCACTCGGTTGCGTCAACTGCCATGCTTGGTTCAAGTTGGAGAGCGCTGCGAGCAACTGCAAACCGGCCCCGTCCACTTCAGCAACATTTCTTGCAGAAATCGTCAAAAAATCAGTCGCCTTAGCATTTTGCTCACTTGCCCATGCCAGCAATTTATCCCGTGTATCCAGAGCGCTGTAGATATTCAGCTCAGCGGGCAGCTCATATGGTTCACTCATGACATCTCTCCAACAGCTTGTTCAACGCCCGAGCGCGGTTCGTAAAGGTATCGCCAAATCGAACCTACGCGCAGAGCTTGGACACGGCATTGACCAACTGGGTTGGGGAAAAAGGTTTAACCATCCAAGCCTTGGCACCGGCAGCTTTACCTTGTTCTTTTTTCTCTTCCTGGCTCTCAGTTGTGAGCATCAGAACGGGCATGAATTTGTAAGCTGCCAATGCTTTAGCAGCTTTGACGAATTCGATTCCGTTCATGATAGGCATGTTTACATCGCAGACCGCCATGTTGACTTGGCGACCGTCCAGCAAAGCCAATGCTGCTTGTCCATCACCGGCCTCAATTACGCTGTAACCAGCTCCCGCGAGCGCCATTTTCACCACTTGGCGAAGGCTTGCAGAATCGTCGATCACCAAAATTGTTTTTGCCATTTCGAATCTTTCAAAAAAAAGTCGTTTCGTTACTTTCGCTTGAGGCGGTAGTTCCGTCGACCGCATTTTTATGGTCTTTTCGTTGCTCGGCCATTGCATACTGCGACTCAAGGTGTTCAAGCCACGCGGTCAAAATTGGGCTGGAGGTCGTATGAGCAACGAGCATGGCCTGAAGACGCGCAATGTCCCCCTCAAGCAGCGCCATCATCTGGCTAATTCGATCTTGGTACTGAAAACCAATATACATTCGCTCCACTTGTGCAGCCACCAACTGTGTCTCGCGTGTAAAGGGCTTAGTAACTTCTTCCAGCGCATGCACAGCCCTGCCAACCATAGCAAGCACTTGCTGCAACGCCAGTCGGGTCGAATCAGGCAGCTCAGGAGCATTGAGGACGGGCGATAACACCCCCTCGCAGGCTAGTGCAAGGCCGGTAACACCGGCATCTGACTGGCTGAGTGCTTCTGCAATTTGTACCGATTGGCGCTCGGCCAAGTGAATGTGTGGCCCGATGTCAGCAAACGCCCTCAGCATTTCAGTGACTGCTATCTCAGATTGCGCTCGCGAGGTGGCCAAGTGACGCAACCAAATGGGCAATACACCTGCACACAGGATCACCAGATCCTGTGCTGACTGGTCACTTTGTGGCAGATCTTGGGATGGTTGCATCGGTCCATTCGTGAATTTTTTCACATACTAACCCAGCTTTCTTGGGGCAACACCATAAAAAGCCGTAGAAACCTTCATCCGCTGAACCCCAGATGCCCGCCCAAGCTAGCCTATTCCACAGGAGTAGGCTAGGCTGAAGCCTATTTCATCGCGCGGCGCTCCAAAATTTCGAATGCCGGCAGCGTTTTACCCTCCAGAACCTCCAAGAATGCCCCTCCACCAGTGCTGATGTAGCCAACTTGCTTTTCGATGCCGTATTTGGCGATGGCCGCCAAAGTGTCACCTCCACCCGCAATGCTAAACGCGCTGGAATGCGCAATTGCCTGGGCAATGGTCTTGGTGCCATTTTCAAAGGCTGCGAACTCAAAAACTCCAACTGGGCCGTTCCAGACGATGGTGCCGGCATTCATTAATTGCGCTGCTAGCGCTTTGGCAGTCTCAGGTCCGATATCCAGAATCAGGTCATCGTCTTGGACATCGCTGGCGGCCTTGATTTCTGCTTTCGCGTTAGCGCTAAACGTTTTGGCAGTAACAACGTCTGTCGGAATAGGGACAGCTGCACCTCGTTGCTTCATTGCCTCAATCACGGCCTTGGCTTGGTCTAGCAAATCAGGTTCGGCGAGACTTTTACCAATCTTGAGTCCTGCCGCCAACATAAAAGTGTTGGCAATACCTCCACCGACGATGAGCTGATCGACGTTTTCTGCCAGGCTTTTGAGAATGGTAAGTTTGGTGGAAACTTTGGAGCCCGCCACGATGGCCACCAGCGGGCGCTTGGGAGCCAGCAAGGCCTTGGAAATGGCATCCATCTCAGCAGCCAGCAGTGGACCAGCACACGCGATTGGAGCAAACTGCGCAACGCCGTAGGTAGACGCTTCCGCACGGTGGGCGGTGCCAAAGGCGTCATGAACAAAAATGTCGCATAAGGCAGCCATTTTTTTGGCCAGGGTTTCGTCGTTCTTTTTCTCGCCTTTGTTGACACGGCAGTTCTCCAGCATGACGAGCTGGCCGGGGGCCAGATCAACACCATTGACTTTGACGCCGTCCGTCCAGTTGGCAATGACGGGAATCTCGCGGCCCATGAGCTCGCCCATGCGCTTTGCTACAGGCATTAGTGAGTCTGCGGGCTTGAATTCACCTTCCGTAGGCCGGCCCAGGTGACTCGTGACCATGACGCAAGCGCCGGCTTTGAGGGCCATCTCGATACAAGGAATGCTGGCGCGGATTCGAGTGTCTTCAGTAATGGCGCCAGAATCATCCTGGGGCACATTGAGGTCGGCACGAATGAATACGCGCTTGCTGGCAACAACGCCCTGGGCACACAGATCAGTAAAGCGAATGACGTTCATGAAAATACCTTGGAATGAAGTAAATGAAACCGGAACACAAAACTTGTGCGGGACACATTCCCGGAATTGTAATTTCTGAGCTTGTCGGCTCCAAGCGATGCGCAATATGCGAAGGCAAGGGCGAACCCACGGACTAATATGAAGGTCTACCGCCGCACCCGCACATTGCCCCCAGGCCGGTTTGAAAAAAGTTAAGCGGGGTGGTCTGCTGCAGAATCAAACTGCATGCCAACTTGCAGATCAAACCCGTGCAAAAAGTCTGCGGCCGCCAAACGTTTGCCACCTGGGCGCTGTAGCTGTGTCAAAACCACTACTGAATTCATAGCAGCTACCGTAATACCAGTGGGGGCCAAGTCGACAATTGATCCAAAAATCGGGTGGGGTTTGCTGCAACCAAGCTCAGCCGCCCACACCTTGATGGTTTCGCCGTTCAACGACACGGTAGCTCCCGGGAAAGGATTAAAAGCCCGCACCCGTCGCAAGATGACTTCAGCAGGTTGATTCCAGTCAATAGCGGCTTCGTGCTTTTCAATTTTGTGTGCGTACGTCACACCGGCTTCTGGTTGCTTGGTGGGCTTAAGTAAGTTAGCGCCGGCCCGGTCCAGCGCACCAATCACCAAATTTGCGCCCAAGTCAGCCACTTTGTCATGCAGTGTGGCCGTGGTGTCGGCATCCTCAATCGGCAAACTTTGCACCATCAAAATGTCACCTGTATCCAGTCCGGCGTCCATTTGCATGATCGTAGCGCCGGTGTGGGTGTCTCCGGCTTCTATGGCACGGTGAATGGGTGCTGCGCCACGCCAGCGTGGCAGAAGCGAGCCATGGATGTTGATACAGCCAAACCTGCGTATCGACTGGTGGGGCGACATGTCATCGAGCACCCATTGAGGCAGGATAAGCCCATACGCAGCCACCACCATGACATCGGCGTTGGCATTGGCAATGGCTTGGCGAGCTTGCGCGGCATCGTCAGGAAATTTACCGTCCAACCTCAGGCTGCGCGGCTGCGCAACGGGTATGGCGTACTCCACTGCAAACTGCTTTACCGCGGATGCATTCAGCTTCATGCCTCGCCCTGCTGGACGGTCTGGCTGCGTCAATACCAGTGCGATGGTATGTCCTGCACCACGAATACGCTTCAAAGCGATTTGGGCAAACTCCGGCGTGCCAGCAAATATAACTCGCAATGCAGCGACCTCAGCGCGCGTCGTCGCGTTGCGCTTTAAGCATCTTGGTTTTGATGC